>JAZLJE010000267.1:0-9475 GCA_045617705.1 Ruminococcus sp. | reverse complement strand
AGGGACTCTTCCCCTTTGACTTCGACAATAATATTGCCGGAAGTTCTTGCTGACAATATGCCGTCTTTGCTGTTTTTTTCTTCGACAAGGACTTTTTCGATATTGCCGACTAAACTTTTACAATGTTCTGCGGCAATTTTTTCCTGTGTGTCGAGAAGTCTTTGAAAACGAATGGATTTTTCTTCGTCTGTTACGGGGTCGTCCATTTTTGCGGCGGGTGTTCCCCTTCGCTTCGAATAGATGAAAGTAAACAAAGAGGTAAAGCCGACTTCTTTGATAAGTGACAAAGTGTCTTCGAAGTCTTCTTCTGTTTCACCGGGGAAACCGACAATGATATCACTTGTCAGGGAAATGTCGGGGATTTTCTTCTTGGCGTAATTTATTATATCAAGATACTTTTCCCTGTCGTAGTGCCTGTTCATTTGCTTTAATATCCTGTCACTGCCCGACTGGAACGGCAAATGAAGGTGACGACTTATATGCTTACTCTCGGCTATGGTGTCGATAAGTTCTTTTGTACAGTCTTTCGGGTGGGATGTCATAAACCGCAACCAATAGTCACCCTCGATTTTGTCAATCTCTTTTAAAAGTGAAGCAAAATCCAATTGAGGTTCCAAACCTTTGCCGTAGGAATTTACATTTTGTCCCAACAGACAGATATCTTTAAAGCCGTTTTGTATCATTTCTTTTGCTTCATCTATGATGATTTCTGGCTTACGACTGCGCTCACGACCTCGAACATAAGGTACTATACAGTAGGAACAGAAATTATCACAACCGTACATTATCGGCAAAAATCCTTTGAAAGTTCCGTCACGGCGAATTGGGATACCTTCGTAAACATTATTATCGTCATTATCCCGTTTAAAAATTCGTTTGCCGTCTACTAATGCGTCATATAGCATTTTTGGAAATTCGTGCATACAATGTGTTCCGAAAACAAGGCCTACAAAAGGAAAACTGTCGTGAATTCGTTTTGCTATATGCTCTTGCTCCATCATACAACCGCAAAGGGCAATCAGCACAGACGGATGTTTTCTCTTGATGTTTTTCAACGCGCCGACATTACCGAAAACTCTGTCTTCGGCATGTTCACGAACAGCACAGGTGTTGAAGAGTATCAAGTCGGCATCGTCGGGCTTGTCGGTAAAATCGTAGCCTGCTTTGTAAAGCATACCTTTGATACGCTCGCTGTCGGAAACATTCTGCTGACAGCCGTATGTACGGACAAAAGCAAGGGGCTTTTCACCACGCTTGCGTATGCTCATAATTTCGGATATCAAATTGAGATATTCTGACTGGGTTTCTGCTATATTTATGCACTCATAACGGCTTTGCAAGGCATTTCTCCCCTAATTATTGTATTATCCAATATATTGTACCACAAGATATACTCAATTTCAACTAAAATTTTATGTAAAATTTCATTTTCAATACCTATAGCCGTTGCCGTAATATGAAGGGATAGAGCCGACTATTACCGTTTGGGCAATTTCGTATGAAGTGTTCGTTGTGAAAGTGTCTATTGTAAAGGGATTATTTATATCAAAGTCAACATATACGGTCAAAATGATATGGTGCAATGTCTGGTTTATTCCTACCGACTCAAAGGTTGATTGAAATTCACAATATACATTTGTTTTTGCTGTTGTACGAAAATAAATCGGCGGTCCTACTTCAGAAAATGACACAAGCCCCGTAAAACTTCCGAGATTAAAATAGACACCTTTATTTTCCATTTCGCTTTCTATCTTTTCTTTGGATAGTGTGCTGATTTTTGTTTTTGCTTTATTTATAATGTATGTATTTGATGAAATTGACTTTACATCCTTATTCTCGTTTGATGTGATTTTCAAGAGATTTTCTATTTCTGTTTTGTTGTTTTCGAGATACTCGTCGACTGCAAGATTTATCGCTTCGTTAGATAATGATTTTACCTGATTTATCACAACATTTTTCAACTGTCCTTTTACATTCATTTCAAAATAGACAAGAAAAGCGATTAAGATAACAAGAATATACAGGAAAATTCTTTTTGCTTTTTCTACTCTTTTACTGCTCTTTTTCTTTGTTTGCATAAAAAAGCACCCCTCGGTATTTTATCCGAGAGGTGCAAAAAATGTTCGTTATCAGGACATTAAATCTTCGTCTGCGTGGTCACAGCAACAATCGCAGTCGCAGTCATCATCACAGCAAAGTTCGGAAAAATCGAACTCGAGAAGTTCACCGCAATTCGGGCATTCGATTTCGCCTTCAAATAATGTGTCTTCGTCAACGCAAATCTGCTCACCGCAAGCGGCACAGGTTACTTCGTAATATGCACAGTCAAAGTCGCAGTCATCATCACAACAGTCACAGCAGTCGCAATCGTCATCGTAGACGTCGTCTTCAAGAGAAGAGAGGTCTTCGTCAACTGCGTCGAGTTGTTCGCTCATTTCATCATAAAGGTCTTCCATATCTTCTACAGCCAAAGCCATATCGTCGAGAAGGTCAATAATAGCGTTGATAACCTTTACTTCGTCTTTTGAGTCGTCGAGTTTAAGACCGTCTGCAAGACCTCTGATATAAGAAATTTTCTCACTTAATGTCATAATATTCTCCTTATGCTCTGCCGAGATACTCGCCTGTACGGGTATCAATCTGAATCATTTCGCCCTCTTCGATAAAGAGAGGAACTTTGATTTCGGCACCGGTTTCCAAAGTTGCGGGTTTTGTTGCGTTTGTGGCGGTATTGCCAGCAAAGCCGGGGTCTGTCTGAGTAATCTGGAGTTCTACAAAGTTCGGAGGCTCAACGCCGAAAACATTTCCTTTGTAGGAAAGAACTTTACAAACCATATTTTCTTTAACGAATTTGAAAGAATCCGAAAGGATTGATTTGTTAATCGGAACCTGCTCCCAAGTTTCGGTGTCCATAAAGTAGTAGAGGTCACCGTCATTGTACGAATACTCCATATCTCTTCTGTCGATAAAAGCAGTAGGATATTTGTCGTTGGGGTTAAAAGTTTTTTCTACAACTGCACCTGTAATAACATTTCTGATTTTTGTTCTTACAAAAGCAGCACCCTTGCCGGGTTTTACATGCTGGAATTCGATAATAGAAACAACCTGTCCATCCATTTCAAATGTTACGCCGTTTCTGAAATCACCTGCTGAAATCATAATTATTTCCTCCTAAAATCTGACATAGCAAATTTATCCCATAAATTCACATATATATTATACTAACTATAACATTAAAAATCAATAGTTTTTACAGAATAATTAAATCTTTATCAATATTTGCAAGGCTTTGTGAACCGTTTTTTGTTACTCTATACATATCTTCGATACGGACACCGAAGTTGTTTTCGATATATATTCCGGGTTCAACGGTGATAATCATATTTTCTATCAAAAAATTTTCATTTGTTCTGTATACTGTCGGCATTTCGTGAATTTCAAGTCCGACACCGTGTCCTGTTGTATGTCCAAAATTTCTGCCGTATCCTAATTTTTCGATATAATTTCTTGCAGTAATATCTACCGCACTAATACTTTCGTTGGGTTTTATCTTATCTTTTGCCAAGTTGTGGGCAGATAAAACGATGTTATAGACTTCTCGCATTTTGTCGGTTGCATAGCCTACTGCGACAGTTCTTGTCATATCGCTGTGGTAGCCGTCGTAGACTGCTCCGATATCGAATGTGAAGAAATCGCCTGCATTAACCCTATTTTCAGTCGGGACACCGTGGGGTTTTGAAGTGTTCTTCCCACAAATTGTTATCGGGTCAAATGCGGGTTTTTCTGCTCCGTAAAGATAAATTCTGTAGAGAAATTCCGCGCAGATTTTCTTTTCACTTACACCCTCTTTGACGAAATTTAATATTTCAAGATAGGCTTTTTCGGTGATTTTCTGTGCCGTTTCTATCTTTTCTATTTCTTCGGGAGTTTTTACCATTCGGATATTCTGAAGTTTTTCGGAAAGTTTGAAATCGTTTCTTATTTCCGCGTTAAGTTTTTCTTTCAGAGTGTTTTTGAATTCAAGAGTAACGCTCTGCTCTTCTATAAAAACAGTTTTAATTTTGTGCCTTTTCAATATCTCGTTTACAGAGTCGTACAAATTCTTATAAACTATAACTGTTATTTCTTTTGCGGAATTATTCTTTGCGGCTTCGCCATAGCGAAAATCAACAAGAAGATAGACACAATCGGATGTTACGATAACTGCACCCGCAGATGAACTAAACGAGGAAATGTACTTCCTGTTTACATCCGAAGAAATAAACAACGCGTGGCTTTTATCTTCAATTAGGTTAGTAAATTTATCGAGCATCTTTCCAAAATCCTTTTGCAAAATAATCTATCGCTTCGAAATATGATTTTTCAAATTTGCCGTAAAACTGCTTTTTGCAGACATCTTTAATAACAGAAATTTTTCTGAAATCTTCCCTGTTGTAAATATCCGATAAATGGACTTCGATAAAAGGAATATCAGAACATTCTATTGCATCTCTTATTGCGTAGGAATAGTGGGTGTATGCACCTGCATTTATGATACAGGCATCAAAATTTTCGTCTGCTTCGTTGATAACATCCACTATATCGCCCTCGTGGTTAGTTTGCATTATCTCTATAGATATATCAAGGTTTTGTGCATAATCTTCTATCTTTTTTATGAGTTCTTCGTATGAAAAATTTCCGTATATATCGGCATTTCTTTTAGAAAGCATATTTAAATTTGCACCGTTTATGACAAGTATATTCAAAAAATCACCTCAATGAAACTCAAATTAGAATAAAAACGGACAGTTTTTTACTGTCCGTTTTTTAAGTATTATTTGTATTTACGCTTGCGTGCCGCTTCGGATTTCTTCTTACGCCTTACAGAAGGCTTTTCGTAAGCTTCTCTCTTGCGAACTTCAGCGATAACGCCTGCTCTTGCGCACTGCTTCTTAAATCTTCGAAGAGCGCTTTCAAGAGATTCGTTTTCTTTGAGTCTTACTTCCGACATTTATTTCCCTCCCATCCGCCATAAGGCAGGGGTAATTCGCATAATGCTTTGCTTATTATACAATAATGTGCTAAATGTGTCAAGTATGATATAACAGAAAATCTGTAATTTTGACAAAATTCCCGCTATGGCTTAACAACGATGTTGACAAGTTTGCCTTTTACATAGATTTCTTTGATGATATTCATACCGTTTATTGCATCTTGAACTTTTGCATCCGATTTAGCAAGAGAAATTGCAGTTTCGTTGTCACAATCGGCAGGAACAAGGAGTTTTGCTTTGATTTTGCCGTTGACCTGTGCAACGATTTCAACAGTATCTTCAACACATTTGCTCTCGTCGTATTTAGGCCAACTATCCTCGGCTACAAGACCTTCTCCCAAAGAGCAGACACTCCATATCTCTTCTGTGATATGAGGTGCAAAGGGATTTAAAAGCAACGAGAAAATACGCAATTCTTCTTTAGTAATCTTTTCGGTAGCATAAATGCTGTTGATAAGTGACATCAATGAGGCAATAGCGGTATTAAACTTGATGTTTTCTATATCGTCGGATACTTTCTTTATCGTCTTGTGAAACTCTTTTTCAAGTTCGGGGCGGATAGAGTTGGCGTCTGTGACGATAGTCTGCAAGTTATAATAACGCTCTAAAAATCTACGACATCCTTTGATACTCTTGGGACTCCACGGTGCGGCTTTCTCAAAATCGCCGATAAACATTTCGTAAAGTCTTAATGTATCTGCACCGTACTCGTTGATGATATCATCGGGATTTACTACATTTCCTCTTGATTTGCTCATCTTTTCGCCGTTTTCGCCCAAAATCATACCGTGGCTTGTACGCTTACTATACGGCTCTTTTGTCGGGACAACGCCGATATCATAGAGGAACTTGTGCCAGAAACGGCTGTAAAGCAGATGGAGAGTTGTATGCTCCATACCGCCGTTGTACCAATCGACATTGTTCCAATATTTTAGTGCATCCTCTGATGCAAGGGCTTTGTCGTTGTGGGGATCTGTGTATCGTAAATAATACCAAGATGAACCTGCCCACTGGGGCATTGTGTCGGTTTCTCTGTATGCTTTTTTGCCGCATTTTGGACAGGTTGTTTCTACCCAATCGGTCATATTCGCAAGAGGTGACTCGCCGTTATCGGTAGGCTCGTAGGACTCTACCATAGGAAGTTTCAGCGGTAATTCGCTTTCGTCAATGGCTACATATCCGCAATCGTCACATTTAACTATTGGGATAGGCTCGCCCCAATAACGCTGACGGGAGAATACCCAGTCACGCAGTTTGTAGTTTACTTTTTCGTGTCCTATTCCCTTTTCGGTAAGATATTCGATTATCTTTTTCTTTGCATCTTCACCTGACAAGCCGTTTAGGAAATCGGAATTCACAAGAACGCCTGTTGCACAATCTGTAAAGGCTTCTTCGTTGACATCTTTTCCGCCTTTGACTACTTCGATAATCTCGATTCCGAATTTCTTTGCAAATTCCCAGTCACGGGTATCGTGGGCGGGAACTGCCATAATTGCACCTGTACCGTAGGAAATGAGAACATAGTCGGAAATGTAAATCGGGATTTCTCTGCCGTTTACGGGATTGATTGCAGAAACGCCTAATAGTTTTACGCCGGTTTTGTCCTTATTCATTTCGGTACGCTCAAAGTCGGATTTCTTTGAGGACTCGGCCTGATATGCTCTTACTTCGTCAATGTTTTCTATCTTGTCGGCATATTTCTCAACAAAAGGATGTTCCGGAGAAATTACCATATATGTAGCACCGAAAAGTGTATCGGGACGGGTTGTATATACCAGAAGGTCTTCACCGAATGTTGTTTTGAAATTGACTTCGGCACCGGTACTTCTGCCAATCCAGTTAATCTGCTGTGCTTTTACTCTGTCGGGATAATCAACAAGAGCCAAATCGTCGATAAGTCTGTCGGCATACTCGGTGATTTTCAGCATCCATTGGGATTTTACTTTTCGTACAACTTCGCTTTGGCAACGCTCACAAACGCCGTTTACTACTTCCTCATTAGCAAGAACGCATTTGCAGGAAGTGCACCAGTTTACGGACATTTCTTTTTTATATGCGAGTCCGTGCTTGAAAAGTTGCAGGAAAATCCACTGTGTCCATTTATAGTAATCGGGGTCGGTTGTGTTTATCTCCCTGCTCCAATCGAAAGATATACCCAAAGACTGAATTTGCTTTTTAAATCTTGCGATATTGTTCTTTGTTACAACTTCGGGATGAATATGATTTTTTATTGCAAAGTTCTCGGTGGGCAAGCCGAAAGCATCCCAACCGATAGGATAGAGCACATTGTATCCTTCAAGTCTGCGTTTTCTTGAAACGGTATCAAGCGCGGTATAAGGACGCGGATGACCTACATGAAGTCCCTGTCCCGAAGGATAAGGGAATTCAATAAGTGCAAAGAATTTTTCTTTTTCGGAATTATTCTCTGCGTGGAAAACTCCTTTTTTCTCCCAAGCCTGTTGCCATTTCGGTTCGATTTTTTTATGTTCGTATTTCAAAGTAAACCCTCCCAAGGTTACGAAAATTCTAATTAAAGTACATCGCTGATGTCGATTTCTTCGCCGTCTTCCCAAAGGCGTTCAAGGTCATAGTAGTTTCTTGCTTCATCGGAAAAGATGTGAACAATCACATCAATATAGTCAAGCAAAATCCAACTGTTTGAGCGGTAACCTTCGATATGGCTGACTGATACGCCCATATCGTCAAGGGTTGTTTCGACTTCATCTGACAGTGCTTTTACATGGGTAGATGAGTTACCTGTTGCTATAACCATATAGTCGGCAATCACGGAAACCGCATCAATTTTTATTACTTTTATATTAAGACCTTTTTTGTCGCTTAATATTTTTGCTGTATTTTTTGCTAAAGTTAATGAATCCATATTTTCACCTGTTCTGAAAAATTTCGTTGTACGCCATAATGGCATCAAGGCTCACTATTCTTCCTTGGTCAATAAGCCTTTTTATTGTAAAAGACAAGCCGTAGAGCATACCTTCTTCAAGAGAAATCTCGGACTTTGCTCTTATTACATCGACATCGGGATAATCTCTCTCAGCGCTTGTGAAATCGGCAAGAAAAATTACCTTTTCGAGTACAGACATATTCGCTCTTGCGGTTGTGTGATACCTTACGGCATTCAAGATATCTTCATCATCTATGCCGATAAAATCACGGATATACACCATACCCGATATAGCGTGCCACAGTTTTTGGGCTGACTTTTCGCAAGCGTTAAGAATTATACCACCGTTTTCGATAATTTTCAACTGTTCGTCAAAAGGCATCTCTTTTGTGATATCGTGCAAAAGTCCCGCTACCTCTGCTTTCTTTTCGTCGGCACCGTATTTTTTTGCAAACTTTACCGCTTCTTTTGACACATTAAGACAATGAGTATATCTTCTGTCACTTAGTTTTTCTCTTAATAATGCCTTGTAATCCTCTACTTTATTCATAACCATATAACTTGTTATCCTCAATATACTTTATTACTTGTCTGTCCAAAAAATCTTCTGTATTTTCGCCGTTTTTTATCATTTGCCGAACTTGTGTTGATGAAATATCTTCTATGGTATTCTCGTAAAATCTTGCTTTGCAACCGTATTTTTTATATTTTTCATAAGCAATTTGCATATCGGATATTGATACATCATCACGCAAAGATGCAAGTATCACGGCATTTTTCATAATATATTCAAAATCGTGCCATTTATCAAGTGTCAGAAACATATCGGCACCGACTATCAGGAAAAACTCGGTATCGTCCTCATAGATATTTTTGAGTTCTTTTAATGTGTCGCTCGTAAAACTCTTTCCTTTTCTTTTTATCTCGATATCGGAAACTTTTATTTTCGGATGGTCTTTTGCTGCGAGAGTACACATATTCAAACGATGTACGGGGCTTATTATTTCGCTGTTATTTTTCAGCGGGGTTATGTTAGTCGGCACTAAAACAACTTCTGTCAAATTCTCTTTTTTAATAAAAATTTCACAAAGTTTTATGTGTGCCTTATGGATAGGGTTGAAACTCCCGCCGAACATTGCTATTCTTTTCATATTATTTAATCAATTTAATTTTAGGCTCTTTTTCGTTTCTTCTGTAGAGTACGAATTTCGTACCGATAACCTGAACGACATCAGCATTAAGTTTTTCTGCTATTGTGTCGGCTGCCTCGCGAACGGTAACATCTGCGTGGGGCAAAACTTTGCCTTTGATAAGTTCGCGTGCGGTTATTGCTTCGTCAGCGGTTTTGTAGACATCTTCGTCTAAACCGCCTTTTCCTACCATAACTACTGTATCAATAGGGTTAGCAAGACCTCGCAGATAGGCTCTTTGCTTACTTGTTAACATCAAAACTCCTCCTTATACAAAGAAAGTTGTTCTTTGAGTTTTCGCAGCGCTTTTCCCCTGTGGCTAATTTTATCTTTTTCGTCGCCATCCATAGA
>JAZLJE010000266.1:0-22078 GCA_045617705.1 Ruminococcus sp. | reverse complement strand
CAACCGAATTTATGCCAGGACAGATGTACAACCGCAACGATGTTCTTTATGCTAACAAGCAGATTTGCGAGCGTATCGCAAACGGTGAAGAGGGCTTGACTGAGGCCACTTGGACACAGTTGCCTTTGGGTATCACAAAGGCTTCTCTTGCAACAGACAGTTTCTTGTCTGCCGTGTCATGCCAAGAAACCACAAGAGTTCTTACCGATGCCGCTATCAAAGGCAAGGTTGACCCGCTGCTCGGACTCAAAGAAAATGTTCTTATCGGTAAACTTGTTCCTGCCGGTACGGGTATGCCGAGATACAACAACATTGAGTTGGAGGAAAACTACATTCCTATGCCGCCTCAACCTCCGATTGATATGGATATCTAAACATTACAAAAAAAGGCTGTGACGAATTTCGTCACAGCCTTTTTTTAGTATTTAGTATTTAGTGTTTAGTGTTTAGTATTATTTTTTACCGAAAAGTTTTGAGAAAAATCCGCCTTTTTTACCGCCTGATACATCACACGCAGAAGAAAGATACATTGAAAATTCGCTGTTTGTAAGTTTTGAAATAAGTTCTTTTGCGTATTTCTTGCCCTCTTTATCATACTTTGAAACAAAGGCGGAAACAACGCTTTTTACATCAGTTGAGTCTTCAAAGAAAGCAGCGTGAGTATCCGACTCAAAGAGAATTTGCGAGATGTCGACAAAGGAGGAGAAGAACTTTTTCTCTTCTTCTTTTGCGTTGCCGTTTTCACCGATATCGGAGAGAACAGTATCAAGGCATTTGTCATATACATCGGCGATTTCGCCTTTGCCTGTCTGCAAGTATTTAATAAGCGACAGAGCAAGCATTTTCATATCGGCAAAGTCAGCCGTTTTGAATTTTTCGTTGCCGTTAATGTAATTTTGCAGGTTGTCGGCAACGCCTTTTTTCAGGGCTTTTCCCGAATATGACAAAGCGTTTTCGATAAATTCTTTTGCGTTGTGATTATCTATTGCTTTGAGAATATTGTCGAATTTCTTAACAGGCTCGAATTCTTCGGCATTTTTGAGATAATCGTTTTTGCTTGCGTATTCGTTGATAATCTGAATACCGTTTTCATTTTTCTTTATGCTGAATGCTTCGGGAATAACTTTCAGTATTGCTTTATGTATGCAAGAGTCAGTCAGTTCTTTTGCAAACGCTTTTGCCTTTTTGTCGGTAAGTTCAGAGTTTAAGCGTTCTTCAAAAGTGATAAGGTCGAAAAGTCCCATTTTGTTTTCGTCGTTATCAAACCAAGCCTTGCAGTCGTCAATAAACTTTTTGGAAGTATCGCCGTCCATATCGGGTGCGGTTTTCCAAACAGAAATGATGTTATCAACACACTTGTCTGTCGGTGCTTCAAACAAAGCGTTGACAAAAGAGGTGAAAACTTTTCTGCCACTCCATTCGGTAAAGACTTGTTTTATAACAACATCTGTGCAGAAACCGCTTGTATTGACAAGGAGTAAAAGAAGTTTCGGTTCTTTGCGTTTCTGGTCTTTTTCGACCAAAGCACAGACTTTCTCGCTTACTTCTTTTTTGAGTTCGTCGCTTTCGTCAACAATATGTTCGTTGACACATTGTGTCATAACAAGAGAGAGGTCGTCGCATTCGGGGAGCATATCGTAGAAAGTAGAGTAAAACCTTTCTTTTTGCAGTTTCGAAAGTTTTGAATAATGCTTATTCATAAACTCGATAATATTGTTTTGAATGTTCTGTGTGCGGATTGTAAGAAGAAGTTTCTCGACAATCAGGTCACAGATTTCTTCAGGCTCATTTTCAAAATGAGCATCAAAAAACTCAATAAGTTGAGGCTGCAAAAATCCGCCGTAATAAACACGGCAAAGGTTATTCATAATAGATACCTTCATATCGGCATCTTCGTCATCATAGTTGTTGCTGATGAATGTAAAAATCTTGTCTCTCATAGCATCGGTATGGATAAGGTCGAGGACAACATTCATTATTGTGCGTTTTGAGGCTTTCGTCTCGGTTTTGTAAATCTTTACAAGTTTTGAGAAAACATTTTTCGGAATGGCTGTTTTCGATTTAGGATAACGCCACAGACATTTTAACGCTTCGGCTCTGTAATCGTCTGTCATAGCCGTGCGGTATTTGTCGTATGTTGCAACAAATTCGTAGAGAGTTGTATCGCCGGGGAGAACGGCTTTTTCATCAAAAAGACCGCTGCAGACTCTGAAAAGGAATACAAGGTCTGTAATGTTCTTCGGCTTCGGTGTTTCGAGTGTGGGGTTTGCTTTTACTGCGTGGTCGCAAAATGCAAGAAACTCTCTGCGAACTGCATCGTTGTTGATAAGACCGTAGAAAAAGTCAACCAAAACTTTGCTGACGGCAACGCTTTCGTCGCTGATGCCGATAGCCTCTTTTGTCTTGAAACGCAGGGTAACTCCCTTTGTGGTAACAGGAGCCTGAATTTCGGGTGGGAGGCATTTAATTTTGAATGAAGTAAACTTTGTTGCATCGCCTACATAGGTGACAAAAGGCAAAGTTTTTCTTATATGATAGGGGAAAATACGAAGTATGGCGTTGATAAATTCAAGTGAACTTTCTGAGAAAGTATCAAGCGGGTCGGGCAGGGTGATAAAGACAGATTTTAACTTACCGCAGGAAACATTAATAAGAGCATAGATAAGTCTTTTGAGCATACCTTGGTCATATTTTTCGGTAAGTTTTATTGCACTCTTATCGGAAATGGGCTTGTACTCGATTTCCTTATAGTCGGTGATAGGCTTTGACTCAAAAGAGGTAAGGTCAAACTCATCTATTGTGTGCTTGAACATATCTTTGTTGAGAGAAAGGTTATCGGGGCTTTGGGCAATTTGCTTTTTCTCATCATCGTTTAACACAAGTGAATGAACAAGATAGGCGTGTCTTTCGCCTGTGTAGTCATTCGGCAGATAAGATACACAACCTTGTATCAAAGTGCCGTCGTTTGTTGTATATTGGCAGTATACGGGGGGCAGTTTGCCGTCACGAATAAGAACGGCGTTTGCCTGTGTTGGTTTGTTTTCATATATAACCGCAATGTCTTTTTCAATTATTTCGCGTTCTAAACCCTCTGAATGTGCGAAAGTATCATAACCGTCTGTTTTATTGTATAGGCTCATTTTTGCCGGCACACGGGAGTAAAAATGTTGTAAAGCCATAAAATATCCTCACTTTTAAAAATAGTATCAGTGTATAGTCAAAAAGATTATTCCATATTGAGTGTCATAAGTTCCTGAATACTTGTTATTCCTTTGAACACAAGGCTCTTACACGAGTCAAACAGAGAAACCATACCGTTGTCGGTAGCGATTTTTCTCAACTCGTTTAAGGTGGTCTGCGAGGTAACCGCATCTCTCATTTCGTCTGTCATGTGCATAATTTCGTGAACGGCGATACGGCCTTTGTAGCCTGTGTTGTTACAGAACTGACAGCCCTGCGGTCTTGAAATGGTGATAGGCTCGGAGATGCCGAGTGCTTCCATTTCTTTTGCGTTAGTTTTACCTCTCTTTTTGCAGGCGGGGCAAAGTCTTTTTACAAGTCTTTGTGCGATAACACCTGTAAGAGCGTCGGATACAAGATAGTCATGGATGCCCATATCTTCAAGACGGGTGATAGCACCGGGGGCATCGTTGGTATGCAATGTGGAGAAAACCAAGTGACCTGTGATAGCGGCACGAACTGCGATTTCGGCGGTTTCTTCGTCACGAATCTCACCAATCATGATAACGTTCGGGTCCTGACGCAAGATAGAACGAAGTGCAGCCGCAAAGGTCATAGAAGCCCTTGTATTTACCTGCGTTTGGTTAATGCCGAGCATAGTATATTCGACAGGGTCTTCAACCGTAACGATGTTTACGGTAGGATTATTGATTTCTTTTAAGAATGAGTAAAGTGTTGTTGATTTACCGCAACCCGTAGGACCTGTAAGCAGGATAATACCGTGGGGCATAGCAAGCATTTTATCGATAACAACATTTTCTTCGGGTGTAAATCCGAGGTCTTCACGGGTAAAGTGGAAAGAAGTTTTGTCAAGAATTCGGATAACGATTTTCTCACCGCTGACAGTAGGCAGGGAAGACACACGGAAGTCGTATTCTTTACCGCCGATAAGCATATTGATACGACCGTCCTGAGGTACTCTGTGTTCGGCGATATTCATACCTGCCATAATTTTCAGTCTGGCGCAGATAGCGGGGTAAGACTCAATCGGGAACATAGCGCGTTCCTGCAAGTCACCGTCAATACGGTATCTTACTCGAACCTTTTTGTCATAAGGCTCAATATGTATATCACTCGCGCGGTAGGGAATAGCCTCTTTGATGATAGAGTCAACAAGTCGTACGGAAGTGTTGTTGATAACATCGTCGCTTTTGAAGACAACATCGGCATCTTCGGCGGCAGAGAAAATTTCCTCGTCCTTTTCGGAGTTTAGGTCTTTTAACGCTTTTGAAGTAGAGATAACCGCCGCGATAGAGTCGATATATCGGTCAATCTGAACGGGAGGAGTAAGCACATAGTCAACATCACCGTAGAAGCAGGTTGAGATAGCCGACATAGCGTTACAGTCAAGCGGTTTACCGACAGCAAGGAGAAGCGTACCGCTTTTGTCTATTGCGAAAGGAATGATTTTGTTTTTCTTCATAAACTCGAAAGAAAGGTCGTTGAACAACTGGTCGTCAATATCGAGCATATCAACTTCGATATAAGGCAGGCACCAGAATTCACCGAGGACTTCGAGTTCACTTGTTCCTGTGGTGAGTTCTTTTTTGAGAAGGTAGTCACGAACAGAAGTTTTCAGACGGTTTGCTTCGATAAGAACATCGTCTGCATCTCTTCTTTTCAAGACTTTTTTGTAAACATAAAATTGTAACAGTTCTCGATTTATATCCATAATAAATACCTCAAATTGATGTCATAATTGAAATCATCGGTGAGTAAACCGCGATGAACATTCCGCCGATAACTACACCCATGATAACGAGCATAACAGGTTGAATTTTTGCTGTAACGGAATCAAGAGTTTCTTCAACTTGACCCTCAAAGAAAGAACAGGTTCTTTGCATAACATTTTCAAGTTGAGCAGTTCTCTCACCGACAGCAATCATCTGAATCATAATCTGCGGGAAGAGGTGATATTTCTCAAAAGAAGTTGCGATTTTTGCGCCGTGTTTTACTTCTTCGACTGCCTTAACAAATCTTGCTCTTGCGTCTTTGTTGCTGATAACAATGGAAACAGCGTCAAGTGCTGCGGCGACATCCATACCGCTGTTGAGCATAAGCGCAAAAGACTTTGCAAAACGAGAGGTCATAGTCGCTATCTGAACTTTTTTGATAAGCGGTAATTTAAGCAACATTTTGTCGTAGAAAAGAGCACCTGATTTTGTCTTTCCGATGAGTATGAAGATAAGCACGACAACGATTATGCCTGCGAGTAGGTAAAGCCAGTTTGTTGTAACAAAATCAGATAGAGCGTAGATAAATTTAGTAAAGCCGTTAGGCTCAACATTAAGGTCTGACAAAGTATCCTTAAATCGTGGTACGATAAATGCGAGCATCAGTATAACGATAACAACCGTCATACCGCCGAGCATCATCGGGTAGGACATAGCACTTTTTACTTTTCTTTTAACTGCGGCATCGTTTTCGTAGTAATCGGCAAGCGCGTTGAAAACATCGTCAAGTTTTCCGCTTGCCTCACCGACATGAATCATACTGCGGAAAAATTCGGGGAAGACCGCTTTGTGTTTGTCGATAGCCTCGGAAAGTACGATACCGCTTTTTACATCTTCATAGATAACATTGAGTATGCTGATAAAGTACTTTGAAAATTTTTGGTCTTTCAAACATTCAAGACAGTTTAAGACCGAAAGTCCCGAGGTAATCATAACCGCAAACTGTCGGCAGAATGTCGTCAGTTCGGCAAGTTTTACCTTACCTGTACCCAGCGTAAAGAACGCAGACGGCGTACCGTCTTTGTAGGGTGCACAACTGACCAAAAACAGGCTTTGCTTGGAAAGTTGTACGGCAAGGTCTTTCTCATCTTTTGCGATAAAAGTGCCGGAGAACTTTTCCTTGTTAATGTTTATGGCATCATATTTGTATTTTTTCATTCTAAATGCCCCTTTTGTGAGAGTTTCTGTTTTATTTTATCCGAGCAAAATGCCCGAGTACCAACTGATAATCGGCATACCGAAGAACATAGTAAGCACAAATGCCACGGTAAGAAACGGTGCGAAAGGATATTCCTTGCCTTTTTCGTCGCCGTTTTTGTTTCTTTGTATCATCAAAACGACAGAAGCGGAAATAGATGCAACAAGCATCATAAGGATAAATCTTTTCCAGCCGAGGAATAACCCCGCAACAGCGGCAAATTTGATATCCCCTCCGCCCAAAGAGTCCTTTTTAGTTGCTTTGCCGACAAAAAACGAAACGACAAAGAATACAGCGAACCCTGCGACAAAACCGATACCGTGGGTAAGGTAGTCGTCGCCGTCTGTAAAAGTTGCAACAACGGCAAGGACAAGGAGAATAATCTGAAATCTGTCAAAAATTATCATATGTTCAAGGTCGATAAAAAAGACGATGATACATACTGAACACGCGATACACGCTATCGCAAAGTAGATAATCGAGTAAACGGATGACAAATCAAAAAAGAGGAAGAAACTTACCATCCACAAAAGCATATTAGCGAGTTCTACAAAGATATAGCGCGGAGAGATTTTGTCACCGCAGTTTCGGCATTTTCCGCCAAGTATTATGTACGAGATAACGGGGATATTATCGTACCATTTGATTTCCTTGTTGCATTTCGGGCAGTGGGAAGAAGGTTTTATTAGGCTCATATTATTTGGCAGTCTGTAGATAACTACATTAAGAAACGAGCCGACACAAAGTCCCAGCAAAGCCGTGAGAATGCAAACTACCGTGTAATAGTAACTATCCATCATGAGAAAGTGTGGTATCTGCCGGAAGACATAGAACAAAATCCGCCGTAGAGTTCGAGGTTACCTCGAATAACGCCTTTTTCTTTGTTATCAAGCAGAGCAAATTCAAATTTATTTTCGTCTTTTTCTAAATTGGTAGTTTCAATGAGGTGTTCGAATTTATCCGGCATATTTACATAGATAATTTCGGGCATACCCTGCATTGTAAGTTTTTCATTTGATTGTATGAGGTCCAAAGCCCATTTTATGAAAATACGGAAGTTTTCATATTCAAAACCCTCTTTTGATTCGGGGGTAGGACGAAGCATAAACTTCGGAAGTTTTCTCGGTTGCTTTTTGGGCAGTTTTTTGTAGTTGGTTGCCTGAACACCGAGGTTCATATTTGTCGGGTCTTCGAGGTCTTCTTCGGTTTCTTCAAAGCCTTCTTCTTCTGACGAAGGTTCTTCGGTGTCACGCATCATAGTAAGTTGTTTTGCTTTTGCCTTTTCTTTGGCGTTGAGTACAACGAGTTCCGAGATAGAGTGGTCGATAAGCATATCTTCCGAAACAACGGTGTTGTCTTTTAATATACTATAGCCGTAGGGCATATCGTAAAAGCCTGTGAGTCTGCCTTTTGCAACAAAGGAGTAACAGGTTGAGTCTTTCTTAATATCCAAAAGCAGATAAGAGGCATTTCGCAGTTTTGCGTTAATATACTCCGCACCGAAAACGGTAGTATTCGCACGGAAAGAGATGTGCTGGGGGAACATACCGCCGATTGAACAAGCGCCTTTGAGTGCTGTGATAAGGTCTGCGTTCATAGAAGAAATAGAAAAAGTAGTCAGTTGCTTGTTAGAAAAAGCAAGGTACTTGTTCATCTGGAGTTTGTCGAGGTTACGATAAAGACCGGAGATAGCGGTGTCGATAGCCTCGGTGCTTTTTCTTTTCTTCATTGTGGGAACAGAGATAGCGTCCATAGCAACCGCCCTGTCGGGAAGTACAAGGGTAATACCAGCGTCGCTTACAGACGGGTTTGACTGTGCGTAGCCTTTGACTATCTCGGTAAATTCTTCGATAAAAGCCTCTGTAAACGGGCGAGCCTTGAAGTTTTTATCGGTGCATTTAATCGAACTTTTGTCAGCGTTGTCGATTTTGTAGAAATGCACAACCGAGATAACGGGGTCTATTGATATGGTTATCTGTGATTTGTATTTGGAATTCAGCGATGCGGATGCACTTTGCTGTTGTTTGAACATTATTCATTCCTCCGAGAGTTACATTATGAAAGTACAATATAGTTTTTAGTATTTAGTGTTTAGTGTTTAGTAATTGGAAAATTGCTGTCGCAATTTACGATTTGTAAAAAAAGTTTTAAGTGTTAAGTTTATAGGGAAAATCGCAAGCGATTTACGATTTGTATTTTTTTGTTTATGTTTACCTATCAAAAATCAACAAACCGAAACTCCTCACTCCTAACTTCTAACTCCTAACTCTAAAGACCTAAATCAAAAGGGCACTTGACACCCAAAACAGGTGACAGAGTGCCCTAAAGATTTTTAATTAGGTTTCAGTAACCAAATTATTTTGCAGCCTTGTAAACTTCAACTTTACCGAGATCTGCATTTGTACCACTGTCGTACTGCTTGCTAGTCAACTTAGTTGATACAGTAGAGTACTTAACAACTGAGAAAGGCTCTGCAGCAGAAGCATCATAAGCACATACATAGCCGTCTTTAGAAGCATTAGCCTTGTCAGTATTTACAAAGTACCAAATGCTGCCGTTCATTGTTTCGCCCTTCTGAGTCTCCATCATAGCAACAACATCCAATGCTGCTTTGCCTTCCTGGAGGGCAGATGACTTGTTAGCGTTGTCGATGACACTGCTAAATGTGGGGATGAGAACTGCTGCCAAAATTGCGATAACTGCAATTACGATGACGAGTTCAACGATTGTAAAACCTTTTTTGTTTCTTTTCATTACACTTGTTTCCTTTCATAATGTATTTTTTGTAATTGGTCAGAAATTAACCATATAGAAATTTTAGCACAACATATTTTTCCTGTCAAGATTTATGCAAGAAATTTTATAGATTTTAACACAAAAATCGACAAAAAATACGCGTAACTGAAATTTTCACCAAATAATGTGACAGAAGTGTTAAGTTTTAAGTGTTTAGTGTTAAGTTTATAGTGTTAAGATTATCGGGAAAATCGCTTGCGATTTTCCCTAAATTATCAATTATCAATTTTAAAAAAACCCTAACTTCTCACTTCATTAAGTTTTAAGTGAAAATGCCCCAGATTATTTTTCCGATTAAGTCAAAAGTTTTCTTTATTCCGTCAAAGATTTTCTTCAAAATACCGAGTATCCAATCGAGGAAACTTGTATTCTTTGCAGGCGGTTCATCTTTTTCGTCGCCGTACTTGATTTCTCTGTTCGACCAGTTGAGAACTTCGTATCCCTTGTCGGTCTTTTTTGCCGATACGATGAGCAGTAAATCGGAGGGGTCTGCAAGTTCGCCGTCTTCGGTAATATTGTCCCAAAGGGCAACTCGCATTGTGTAGGTTTCGCCCGTTTTGATTTCACTTATTCCGCTCATATTTATGGCATACATAGTTGCAGAATCCGAGTCGTCGATTTTGTACTTAAACCAACCTTTTCGCACATCGGTGTCACTGCTGACAATACTCTTTGTAAAATCTACGGTTGAATTTTGTTCCATAGCACGCAGAAAATGCTCACCGATTTGGTCGAGAACGTAACTGTCGTTCGTGTCATTGATAAGTCTGTCGTTTCGTTTATACGCGCCAACGGCAACGCTGACGAGCATAGCACAAAGGGCAAAGATGACAAGCATAAAGCCGATTGCCGACTCAAGTGCCGCACCGCGCTTACTTTTAACTGTTTGAGTAACTGTCATATACGCCCTCCTTATCCCTTTGCATAATTCATTTTGTAGATTTCTTTGCCATCTTCATCTAATATGGTTGACTCGAATTTTCTGTCATCAAACCAAACGGTAATATTTACCGTATAGCCGTCTACGGTACAGACATATTTGTTGATACTTATTCTTTTGATGTCAAAGCCTTTTTTCGCTTCTTCGTAGTCGGCACTTCTTGTATATCTTTTCGAGAAGATTTTAAAGCCGACTTCTTCGTCATCGGAGTTTAGATTTATCGAGGTGTCGTAGAAGTTGATGAATGCTTTGAAAGTACCGCCGTCGGACGCTTCTTTTACCGCTTCGAGTTGAAGCAGACAAGGGGTTAGCGGTTTGTAACCTATAGCGTAATCGGGGTAGGTCTCTTTGAGTTTATTCAAAGCGGAGTTGAAGTTTGTATTTGTGATACTCTTTTGTTCAGTTGACCAGCCGTATTCATACTTCGAACTGTAGGAACTCTTCTTTTGATAGTAATAGTAGTGAGTAACATCATCTGTGTCTGTGTACTTAATGAACCAATTTGTTGAACCTGATTTTTCCGTAATGACTTCTCGCTCTATATCGTCTATCTCCATAAGGTAACATTCGCTGTAGTAGTTTTTGCCGTCATATTTTATGTTTGCAAACTGATTTTTGTCGTTAGCAAATTCTTCGTCACTTTCGTAGTCGATATAGTACATCGTGTCGCCGTAGGCATCAAGAAAAGCAATTCTCTTATCATCTTCGGTAACTTTAACTCTGTTGAGTTTTCTGATTGCTTCAAAAGCAAAGGTCTTGTGTTCGGTTTCATATTTGCTGTTGTCTTTGTTCAAAGCGACCTGTGCCGAATGGAAACTGTCGTAGTTGTTGTATGTCTTTTTATCGGTAACAACAGAGAGGAGAGTACCGACAGAAAAGACGGTTGAAATTTCGTATTTTCCGTCTTCGTTTTGTGTGTATGGTGCGGTTGAAATTGTCCTTGCTTTCAGTCCGTTATTGCCGAAATTACAGGTTGTTGTGTTAGGACCTGTAACGCCGTTGACTTCACCTTTTGAAAAATCTTCGATAGCCTTTTGAAATTCAGTAGCGGTCATAGTTTTTTGGGTTGTCTTAAATCCCGCCGGGGTAACTGTTTCTCTGCCGTATCTGTCTTTTGTTCTAACTTCAGGGGTCCAGTAATAAGTAGTTTTTCTGGATGAAGAACCAGAGGTATAGGTAATCTGTTTCTTTGAATAGTCTGCGGTAACATCATAGGATGATGTTGAGAAAGTACCTGTTTTGTAGGTGAACTTCATTGTGCTGATGCTACTGCTGACTTCTTTCATCAGGTTTTCATACTCTGCATTATCTAAAGTGTAGTTGTTACCGCTAAAGGATATCTTTTTGTTTTTGTTGTCGATATCCATAGAAGAAATTGTGCTTTCGCCGATAAGGTAGGTGTAGGTGTTTCCGGCGCAGTCTTGCAGTTTCTTTGAGTTTTCGTTAAGACCTTTGAGAGTATCTTCAAAGTCTGATTTCCCGTCATATTTGCATTGGAAAACTTCTTTTCGCTCGTCGATGTCGGTGACACCGTAAGCCGAAAAAGTATTTGTGTCGTAGTTTGCTTCGATAGTAGCGAGGTATGACGAGCAGTTGTATTTTTCACCGGTGGATGTAGGACCGGTAACTTTACTTTTTGCGAAATATGTGTTATCTCTGTTTATTTCGTCTTCAAAATCAGAGAATGCTTCATCAATAAATTTATCTTTGTTCTCATAGGTGTTTTCGATATTTGAGGGCATAGTTTGGGTGCTGCCCTGTTCTTTCCATTCCCATTTATAGTCACCGGAGAGAATTGATGATGATTTACCGCTTCTTTCTATTTTTACTTGTCTTTTACTTGTGGCGGAATAGAATTTTCCGTTAACATAGACGATTTCTCCGAACACACCGTCTTTAATAATAACCGTGGCTTTTTTGCCGGTTGTTACAAGGGTGAGAGTACCGTCTGTTGTATCTTCGTTGGTGAAAATAAGCGTGTAAGAATAAGCGGTAGGACGGGTGTATGTGTATGTGAGAGTTTCTGTCTGTTCATATCCGCTGTCTTCAAGCCACGAAATGATATTCGATTTCGAAACATGTTCGAGGGTTAAAAGTTTATTACCTCCGTCTGCCATAAGTTCCGCTGTGTCATTTTCCTTATCGTATAATATGCAGTCAAAGCCGTAGTGGCTTGCATCGTAGTAGCCGACTTCGTCACCCAAACTCTCGACATCGACATCCGATATATCAATACCGTTTGCAAGTCCGAGTGCTTCTAAAAATTCTTCGGAGTCCTCGGCATATTGGAAAGCCGAAAGTCCGTTGTCTGCAACAATACGGGCAAAATATCTGCTTGAATTATCCTCGTAGAAAGAACGGAAAAATCCCGAGATAGTAATAGCGGATGCCGTAACGATACTGATGATTGACAAAGCAACTACTGTTTCAACGATAGTAACACCGCGTTTTTTGATTTTGCGTATTTTGTTTTTAAGTTCTTGCTTGTTTATCATTTACAGCACCTCACTTTCTTCTCAATGATGCACCCTGTGCGTGGGTTGCGAATGTAAATAATATTGTGTCTTCTCCGTCGTCGGGATTGGGCATTTCGTATGTAGTGGTGCATTGTACCAAAGAACGCTTTGAAAACGACTGTGCTATTGAAAATCGAAGTCCCTTGACTTTTTTAATATCAAATTGCATTATGCCTTCAACAATAAGAGTATCGCGTGCATCGTTTACGTACATAACGGTAACTCTCTCACCTGTTTTTGTGTCGTAAACATAAAGAGTTTGTTTTGTTCCACCGACTTCAAAACGATAGTCGGTGTTGTCGTAACTTGAAACAACATGTTTTAAACTCATTTCAACATTGGACAAATCACGAAGAACATCGTCACTTGCCCTTGCGTTTCCGACACGGTTGCTCATAAGAGCAAGAAAGGTAACCGTCATTGTTATAACGATAGTGAGAACTGCCATAACGATACACAGTTCGACTAAGGTTGAACCCTTTTTCCTTACCATGTTCAAACCTCCTGCTTTGGAATTTTGCATAACTTTTGCATAACTTTCTAAAAAAGTACATACTGATACAAGTATTCAATGATATATTATCACCGAAACGGCGATTTTGCAACATTTTTTACAGATGTTTAATGATTATTCATACCTCTGTAATACTTTATACGAAGAAAACAGTTAATTGTATGCTGTTTCAATAAATTTTTGTTGACAAGAAGGCTTTGTTATGATAATATAGGCAATTGTGGAAGAATGCGGTTTTATGCCGTTTCTTTATGGGTAAATTGCGAAAAAAGTTCAGTTGTAATCTGTTTTTTTAGTGCATTTATCACAATATATCTTTTAGCGTGTTTTCGGTAAATTTTACCGGTTGCATACAGAAAGCGTTTCTGCTTTCAATTTCTTATTTTTATTTTTTCGGAAAGGAGGAAAAAATATTGCCAACCTTTAACCAGTTAGTTCGCAAGGGCAGACAGGTTCAGGAAAAGAAATACAAGGCTCCTGCTTTGCTCAAAGGATGGAACTCACAGAAGAACAGACCTATCGACCAGACTTCTCCCCAGAAGCGCGGCGTTTGTACGGCTGTTAAGACTGCGACACCGAAAAAACCTAACTCGGCTCTTCGTAAAATTGCCAGAGTTCGTCTTTCAAACGGTATTGAAGTCAGTTCGTATATCCCCGGTGTAGGTCACAACCTTCAGGAACACTCCGTTGTTCTTATTCGTGGCGGACGTGTAAAGGACTTACCCGGTGTGCGTTACCATATTATTCGTGGTACACTCGATACACAGGGTGTTACTGACCGCAGACAGGCCAGAAGCAAATACGGCGCAAAGCGTCCGAAAAAGGCAGGTAAATAAGGAATTGACGGCTCACAAAGTAATTTAGTTTACTTTTCTGTATTGTTACAGAGTATATATATCCTCTGTGGCATTACGGGAGTTTGTCACTTTCGAGTACCTAAGATTTCTCATTATTGTGAAGGAGGGAAGTAAAGATGCCAAGAAGAGGTCAAATCGCAAAACGTGACGTTTTGCCGGATCCGGTTTATAATTCAAAACTCGTTACTCGTCTTATCAACAACATCATGTTAGACGGAAAGAAGGGCGTTGCTCAGAAAATCGTTTACGGTGCTTTCGATATTATTGCCGATAAGACAGGTAAAGACGCTCTTGAGGTTTTCGAGCAGGCTATGGATAACGTAATGCCCGAACTCGAAGTAAAGGCTCGCCGTGTCGGCGGTGCTACCTATCAGGTACCGATTAAGGTCAGAGATGCAAGAAAGCAGACTCTCGGTCTTCGTTGGATTACCACTTATTCAAGAGCAAGAAGCGAGAGAACAATGAAAGAAAGACTTGCCGGTGAAATTCTTGATGCAGTCAACGGTGCTGGCGGAGCGTTCAAGAAACGCGAAGACACACACAAGATGGCTGAGGCTAACAAGGCTTTCGCACACTATAGTTGGTAAGACTCTATCGCAAAGACTAAGGAGGTTATACTATGCCAAGGCAAGTATCACTTGAAATGACTCGTAATATCGGCATTATGGCTCATATCGATGCCGGTAAAACGACTACAACAGAACGAATACTTTACTATACAGGTATCAGCCACAAAATAGGTGAAACTCATGACGGTTCCGCAACTATGGACTGGATGGAGCAGGAAAAAGAGCGTGGTATTACTATCACTTCTGCTGCTACTACCTGTTTTTGGAATGACCACAGAATTAACATCATTGACACACCGGGACACGTTGACTTCACCGTTGAAGTTGAGCGTTCATTGCGTGTACTTGACGGCTCTGTTACCGTTTTGTGCGCAAAGGGCGGTGTAGAGCCTCAGTCCGAAACCGTATGGCGTCAGGCTGATAACTACAAAGTTCCCCGTATGGTTTATGTCAATAAGATGGATATTATGGGTGCGGATTTCTACCATGTTCTTCAGATGATGAAGGACAGGCTCAAATGTAATGCTGTTCCGATTCAGTTGCCCATCGGTGTTGAAGACGATTTCTCGGGAATTATCGACTTGGTTGAGATGACCGCAGAAACCTATATCGGCGAAAAGGGCGAAGAAAGAAAAGAAATTCCGATTCCCGAAGATATGATGGAAAAGGCACAGGAATACCGCGATGCTCTTATCGAGGCTGTTGCTGAAACGAGCGAAGAACTCATGGAAAAATATTTCGGTGGCGAAGAATTAACGGTAGACGAAATCAAAACCGCTATCCGTAAGGCTACTATCGCTAACGAAATGGTTCCAGTTTGTTGCGGTACTTCTTACCGTAACAAAGGTGTTCAGAAACTTCTTGATGCTATCGTAGACTATATGCCCGCTCCTACCGATATCCCCGCTATCAAAGGCGAAGATGTCAAAACAGGCGAGGAAGTTGAAAGACACGCATCAGATGACGAGCCTTTTTCCGCACTTGCATTTAAAATTGCTACTGACCCCTATGTCGGAAAACTCTGTTTCTTCAGAGTATATTCCGGTACTGTAGATAAGGGTTCTTCAGTTTATAACTCAACAAAAGACAAGGACGAGCGTATCGGTCGTATTTTGCAGATGCACGCTAACGACAGAAAAGATATCGACACGTGCTTTGCAGGCGATATCGCTGCCGCAGTCGGCTTGAAAAATACTACAACAGGCGACACTCTTTGTGACGCACGCCATCCCGTTATTTTGGAGAGTATGGAGTTCCCCGAGCCCGTTATCAAAGTTGCTATCGAGCCGAAGACCAAAGCAGGTCAGGAAAAGATGGGTATTGCTCTTGCAAAACTTGCAGAAGAAGACCCGACTTTTAAGGCTTATACCGACGAAGAAACAGGACAGACTATTATCGCAGGTATGGGCGAACTTCACCTTGAAATTATCGTAGACAGACTTCTTCGTGAATTCAAGGTTGAAGCAAATATCGGTAAACCTCAGGTTGCATATAAAGAAACTATCCGCAGAAATGCTGATGTTGACCAGAAGTATGCTCGCCAGTCAGGTGGTAAAGGACAGTACGGTCACGTTAAGATGAGAATTGAGCCCAATCCCACACAGGGATATGAATTTGTCAATTCCGTTGTCGGCGGTGCTATCCCGAAAGAATATATCCCCGCAGTTGACGCAGGTATCAAGGGCGCTATGCTCTCCGGTGTACTTGCAGGCTACCCCGTAGTTGATGTCAAGTGTGAAGTATATGACGGTTCATACCACGAGGTTGACTCCTCTGAAATGGCGTTTAAGATTGCAGGTTCAATGGCGTTCAAGGAAGCAATGAAGAAAGCAGACCCGGTTTTGCTTGAGCCGATTATGAAAGTATCGGTTGTTGTTCCCGACGAGTATGCAGGCACCGTTTTCGGTGATTTCAACTCACGCCGCGGTGCAGTAACAGGACAGGAAATCGAAAACGGTACAGCCCGCATTACGGCTAATGTTCCGCTTTCAAATATGTTCGGTTATGCTACCGACCTGAGAAGTAAAACACAGGGCAGAGGTCAATATGTAATGGAGCCTTCTCATCACGCAGAAGTTCCGAAGAATGTCGGCGAAGAAATTATGTCAGGTCGTGCTGACAAAGATTGATACCGACAAAATTTAAATTATCTATTGCAATTTCTATAAAGAATTGTTAAAATAGGCTCATTGAAGTAAAATTTATTTACAAATAAAAGGAGGAAATTTTCCCATGGCAAGAGAAAAGTTTGAAAGAAACAAACCCCATGTAAACATTGGTACTATCGGTCACGTTGACCACGGCAAAACTACACTTACTGCTGCTATCACAAAGGTTCTTAACTTCGGCGGCGCTGCTGACTTCGTTGATTATGCTAACATCGATAAGGCTCCCGAAGAAAGAGAACGTGGTATCACAATCAACACCGCTCACGTTGAGTATGAGACTGCTAATCGTCACTATGCTCACGTTGACTGCCCCGGACATGCTGACTATGTTAAGAACATGATCACCGGTGCTGCTCAGATGGACGGTGCTATCCTCGTTGTATCTGCTGCTGACGGTCCTATGCCTCAGACAAGAGAGCACATCTTGCTTTCTCGTCAGGTTGGCGTTCCTTATATCGTTGTTTTCATGAACAAAACTGACCAAGTTGACGACCCCGAACTTCTTGAATTAGTAGAGATGGAAATTCGTGACCTCTTAAACGAGTACGAATTCCCGGGCGACGACACACCCATCATCAAGGGTTCTGCTTATGTTGCTCTTACATCTGCTTCTAATGACACAAACGCTCCCGAGTATGCTTGCATCCACGAACTTATGGACGCTGTTGACGAATTTATCCCCACACCTGAGAGAAAGGCTGACCAGCCCTTCCTTATGCCTGTTGAGGACGTTTTCACAATCACAGGCCGTGGTACAGTTGCTACAGGTAGAGTTGAAAGAGGTCAGATTAAGACTTCTGAAGAAGTTGAAATCGTTGGTCTTACAGAAGAAAAGAGAAAAGTTGTTGTTACAGGTCTTGAAATGTTCAGAAAGACTCTTGACTATGCTGAAGCAGGCGACAACGTTGGCGTACTTCTCCGTGGTGTTCAGAGAACTGAAATCGAAAGAGGTCAGGTTCTTGCAAAACCCGGCACAATTCATCCTCATACAAAATTCCGTGGTCAGGTTTACGTATTGGCTAAGGACGAGGGTGGCCGTCATACACCTTTCTTCAACAACTATCGTCCCCAGTTCTATTTCAGAACAACTGACGTTACAGGCACAATTTCTCTCCCCGAGGGCGTTGAAATGTGCATGCCCGGCGATAACGTAGAAATGGATGTTGAACTTATCACTCCTATCGCTATCGAAGTCGGTCTTCGTTTTGCTATCCGTGAAGGCGGCAGAACAGTAGGTTCAGGCGCAGTTATCGCTATCAACGAATAATTTTATCGTAAGTTATCACAAGATAATAATGATAAGACAAATGCCAACGGTAACCCCGTTGGCATTTTTTCTTGCTATTTTTTCTCTTTTGGTGTATGCTGTGTATATTATAGACAAAGGAGAAAGACTATGCCTGAAAATAAAGATATGATTGAAGAATACGAGCCTACCATAATTACTCTTGAAGATGATTTAGGGAACGAAGAAGAATTCGAGTTTCTCGATGTAGTAGATTTCGAGGGCGACGAGTATGTTGTGCTTTTGCCCCTTTCAGAAGAAGAAAGTGACGAAGCAGAAGTTATGATATTAAAAATCGAGAGTCTCGACGACGAAACCGAAACTTATGCAGGTATTGACGATGACGAGTTAATCGAAAATGTCTTTGAAGTTTTCAAAGAGAGGTACAAAGATGAGTACGACTTCGAGTAAAAAGAAATCCGAATATCCTTTTTCAAAAAAGCAGGTCATAATAATGTCGTCTGTCATTGTGGCAGTCGTTATCGCTATCGTTGTTTTAGCACTCCTTTTTGCAGGAAAAGGCGTAAAGCCGATAGAAGACGCTACTTGGGCAAAGGCAGAAGGCTCTTATATGGAGAGTTGGATGTATAATATGACCAAAGATGAAACGATGAAAACCCTGCTTGAACAATATAACTCGATTACCTACCGTGAAACAGATAACGAAAAATTCGATGTCTATACCGATGTCAGCGTGTACCGTGTAACTTTCTACAACGGTGATGATGAAATCGGATACTTTGCCGTGAATAAAGATAATAAATGTATGTTCAGCGTTGACGGAAAAGTCTGCACAATTCTTTCGGGTTTTGATTACTACAAATTCTCCGAAGTGATAGAAAAAGAAATCGCAGAAGAAAAATTTTACAACGGACAGTAAAAAAATCTCTCTTGAGTTTTCAAGAGAGATTTTTTTTGAATATATCCAGTCGTTCAATCAGTTTGTAAAACACAAGTCCGAGTATCACACAAGAAATAAATTCACCTACTGCGATTTCGCCGAAAAAGAGGAAAAACGAAGAAAAATAAAACCCATCTGCCACATAGAACAACTGAAATTCCAGCGAAATTATTATTCCGTTGATAATAACGGGCATAAGGGAAGACAGTATCGGCAGGGAAAAAAGACGAATATTTCGCAGTTTATACATAAAAATTGCCGAAATAAGCGTTGCAACCGTGCCGAAAACGATGTCAAGCGGTAAAACTCCGATATTGATGATATTTGCTATCATACAGCCGAGCGTTACTCCGTATATCGCAGAAGATGAAAAAACGCAGAGAATACAGAGTATTTCCGCAAGCCGTACCTGTATCGGCATAGAAGAAGTAGACGGCAGTATTATTTCCTGAATGTAGTTTACTACTATGTAGAGGGCAGAAATCAACGCCCCTTCTACCATTTTTCTTGTTCTTGTTTTCATTTTGTACCCCGTAGTTTTGTTTTGCAGTATTCTGCTGTCAGGATGGTTTCGAACTGACAACGATATTCTACCACAAAGCAAAAGAAAACTCAACCAAATTCGGGAATATGTATAAACAAAAATTGATTTTTTATAGAACAAATGGCAGTTTTGACGGATAAAATTACAACAGAGTATCAAAGAGTAATTTTTCGGTCGTTTTGTTTGTCGCATTTTCATAACAATAATTCTAATATAGAATTATAATCGGTCAAAATGTCGTCAACTTGCACAAAGAATTGAACGAATAATTGTTGACATTTACGAAAAAACGGATATAATAATAATCGTCAAGTAAATAGTCCGCTTGACTGTACGGCTTCCGTACAAATTTAGGAATATAGCCAAATGGTAAATGGCAGCACGAAATTTTAATATTGTTAGGAGGATGAAACTATGATGACACCTATCGTAAGTTTACACAACATTGACGTTTCACAGTTCCTTGACGTGCTTGACACTTGCAAAGGCAACGTATTTCTCGTTACCCATGAGGGAGATAAACTTAATCTTAAAAGCAAGCTTTGTCAACTCGTTGGATTGTCAAGACTCATCGAGGGCGGCAAGATTACCGAAGCGTTCATCTATTGTGAAAACAAAGAAGACGAAAGCAAATTGTTCAGACTTAATTTGCTGGGTAATGCAACAAAGACTGCTTAAATTTTAACTAACCAATTACTTTTTTCACGTTAATTTCAAAAAATCCTAAAGCGGGAAAGGCGTCCATTCGGACGCCTTTTCTGTTTGCAAAAACACTTTTATTTTTGTAAAAAGTGTGGTAGAATATAGTAAATAA
Organism: Ruminococcus sp.; assembly: GCA_045617705.1. Classification (GTDB taxonomy): domain Bacteria; phylum Bacillota; class Clostridia; order Oscillospirales; family Acutalibacteraceae; genus Ruminococcoides. Next base: position 2,003 of record JAZLJE010000266.1, on the reverse strand, counting down.
TATTTTTGGGGGTTACTATGTTAAACGAATACTATGCTCATTTTAAGAGCGGAACGGATATAAGAGGAACTGCGGTAGACGGTGTCGAGGGAGAACCTTTGGACTTAACTAACGAAGCAGTTGAAGAAATGGCAACCGGCTTTTTGCTTTGGCTTTCCGATTATGTAGATAAAAAGGTATCTGACCTTACCGTATCTGTCGGCAGAGATTGCCGTATTTCGGGAGAGAGAATAAGCGCCTGCGTTCGTGATACTTTCAAAAAATACGGCGTAAAAGTCTATGATTGCTCACTTTCGTCAACACCTTCAATGTTTATGTCAACACTTGACATTCCCTGTGACGGCGCCGTGCAGATAACAGCAAGCCACCACCCGTACAACAAAAACGGCTTGAAGTTTTTCACAAAAAACGGCGGTCTTGACCACGGCGATATTACCGCGATTTTGCAATATGCACAGGATAAAACAAAACCCGAATTGTGCGATGGTGAAGAAATCAAAATAAACTTTATGAAGCAGTATGCAGAGCATCTTCGTAATCTTATCAAAGAGGGCGTAAACGCCGAAAATTACGACAAACCGCTTGCAGGTTTTCATATTGTAGTAGATGCGGGCAACGGTGTCGGCGGTTTTTATGCGGGCGAAGTTTTAGAGCCTTTGGGTGCAGATGTCAGCGGTTCTCGTTATCTTGAGCCCGACGGAATGTTTCCAAACCACATCCCGAACCCCGAAAACGACAAGGCGATGGAGTCTATCTGCGAAGCAGTTTTGGAAAATAAAGCGGATTTAGGCGTTATTTTTGATACTGATGTTGACAGAGGTGGCGCAGTTGATTCTTTTGGCAAAGAGATAAACAGAAACAGGCTTGTTGCCCTTTCGTCACTTATCGCACTCGAAGGCAACAAAGGCGGAACTGTCGTTACCGACTCGATAACTTCCACAGGACTTACCGAATTTTTGGAAAAAGAACTCAAAGCCCACCACTACCGTTACCGCAGAGGATACAAGAACATCATCAACAAGGCGGTTGAACTCAACGAAAAGGGAATAAACTGCCCGATTGCTTCCGAAACATCGGGTCATGTCGCTATGAGAGAAAACTATTTTCTTGACGACGGAGCCTATCTCTGCACAAGAATTATCATAAAAATGGCTGTTCTTCAAAAAGAAGGTCGCACGATTGACGAACTTCTCAAAAACCTCAAAGAGCCGAAAGAAAGCAAAGAAATCCGCATAAAAATCCTTGAAAAAGATTTCAAAAACTGCGGTGAATGTGTAATCGAAAGCCTTACTAATTACGCAAGCGAGCAAAAAGGGTGGAATATTGCCACCGATAACCGCGAGGGTATTCGTGTTTCGTTTGATAAAGACAACGGCGACGGCTGGTTTTTGCTAAGACTTTCCGTTCACGACCCGATTTTACCGCTGAATATCGAGTCCGACTCAGTCGGCGGTGTTGAGATTATCGAGAAAAAAGTCTTTGATTTCCTGCGCGAAAACACCTCGGGACTTGCACTGTAAATATAAAATTTAACCTACTAGCCTCCCCTTGTCAGGGGAGGTGTTTTGCTTTGCAAAACGGAGGGGTAGTAAAATAGTTTTTAGTATATAGTGTTTAGTTTTTAGATTATCGGGGAAATTGCTACGCAATTTACGATTTGCAGTTTTTGCTAAAACTCAACACTCAAAAACAACCCTGACCGTTTTATGCGGTCAGGGTTTTCCTATTTCTGCAACTTTTTTGATTGTTCGAAAATGGTTTTGTAGGTGGCTTTTATTGCGTCCTTGTTTTTTGTTTTTTCAGTTTTTGCTAAAATTTCTTCTTCTCTGTTTTGGTCGGCTATGCTTATATTTTCCTTTGCCTTTTCCTTGCCGATTTCTTTCGAAAGTTCAAAACGGCTGTCAAGCAAGGAGATAATCTCGTTATCTATATCGTCAATCTTGTTTCGTAAAGTTTCGATTTCACTCATATTTTTCCCTCCGACATCAATATATCAAGCAAAG
>JAZLJE010000265.1:0-2461 GCA_045617705.1 Ruminococcus sp. | reverse complement strand
CTTTGTACTGTCAGGTCCATAAGGGTCCCAGTTAGCGGCAATATTTATCCAAGCGTAAAGTGACGGAAGTATTGCAACACCGACAGCAAGGATAATTGCCATAGGGTTAGTAAAAATCTTTTTAACATCGCGTTTGAATATACTAAATATTGTTTTCATCAGTCATCATCCTCCTCAACTAACAAATCATCGCGTTCAATGAAAATATCATATTCTCCGTATTCAAGTTCATCCTCATTATTAAGATAGGGGATAACCTTATCCGCAATAAGGTATTTAAAGTAGTCAAGAAGTATGAAAACGAAGACTAAAACGAAAATCATAACAACCCAAGGTATTAGATAGTTCATTATATCACCGTTGTTGTATCCGACAATAAAACAAATTATTGTATAAATAACAAATAGTATTGCAACGATAATTTTTGCATTCTTCAGGTATTTACATCCTTTTTCATAGTTCTTGATAATTTTGTCTCTAATAAATGAATATTTCTTTGCTAATTTTTCATTTCTGTCCAAACAAATCACCTCACATAAAACAACAGTAAGATTTTATCATATAAAGTCAATTATTTCAATAATTTTTGATAATAAAAACTTATTTTCAAGATTTATGTACTCTTTATATGTTTTTTTTACTAATAAATATAATAATATAACTAAATATTGAAAATGTTCGAAATTGGAATTATAAATTTTGAATTTCATTTACAATATACTTATAAAATTAAGGTGGGGTTGTATGCAAAGCAAAAGAATTTATTCATTAGATTTTTTGAAATTTGTTGCGTCTTTGCTAATTGTCTTGCACAATTATCAAGGATATTCTTTGGAAGGTTGCGGGATTCCCAACATAGATGTTCTTAAATATATTGTTGAGTTTTTCTTCTTACTTTCCGGATTTTTTGCCTTCGATTATATCGAAAAGATTATGAGAGGAACGGTGAACTTAAAGCAGTTTTTCTCTCGTAAGGCAAAAAGACTGTTGCCTTTGCTGTTTGTATCTGTAATTGGATATAATATTGCGATATCAATGTATTACACTTATATCAAGCCGAGAAACTTCAAAATTGATTTTTGGAACTCTATTCTTACTTCATTGGGTATAGCAAATGGTTGGATTTTCCCCGATAATGATGTATATATAAACGGACCGACATGGTATATTGCCGTTTTGCTCTTGTGCCTTGTTATCTTTTATATTCTGACATATATCGCAAAAAGATTGAAAATAACGCCTTTCTATTTCTACTGTGCCGTTGTTCTTATAGGTCTTGCTTTTGTCGAAAAAGATTTTGACAAGGCATTTTTGTTCCAGCGTTCATGCAGAGGATATTATTCATTCTTTTTTGGTGTAATACTCGGATATTTAATTAAAAACAGAAAGCCTACAAAACTGCTGTATATTTTAAGTACAATGTCAATAGTTGGTTCGAGCCTGATTTATATATTCAACTATACAAAGGGGAATACTGTCTATTTCCTTACTTTCTTTACTTTTGCACCGCTTATTATTCTTTTTACAAGCGACCCGATTGTAGAGTTATTTGACCATTCCGTGTTCGGCACACTTGGCGGAATTTCATTTGATATCTATGTGTGGCAACAACCTGTATTCTATACATTCTGGTCAATTCTTGTAATGACCGGAAGCGATTTCGATTACAAATCAGTAAGAGGAATGATTATCGGATTTATTTTGGCTGTCGCATTTGGCATTATTTCTTATTTTCTTATTGAAAAGCCACTCAACAAACTTGTTGATAAATACAGCGGAAGAAATCTTCTTGCTATACCAAGAGGTGAAATTGCTGAAGAACCTTATAAAAGCAAAAGAAGATATAGATAAATCAAACGGGTAAGCGTAATTGCTTACCCGTCATTTTTATATATTGAAGTTTGTAACAGTTTCTAAAAGTTCCGGTATTCTTTCTTTGCACAATGCATAGGAGGGATGGTCGGTTTCTCCTCTGCGGGCGTAATGTCGCATCAAACGGATATATGACAAAAGTTTTATCTTATCTTCAACCGCCTTAATATAGTTTTCATTATTGGCGTTGAGATATTGGGGCAAAAACTTATTCCAGAAAAGAACTGCTGTTTCGTAGGGGAGATTTAAGAAGTTTTCTACCATAGATTTATCTGCTTCGCCGAAACCGACATAGGTAATGTAGATGTTAGCAAGTTCGAATATCGGATTACCTCTTGATAAAGTATCCATATCAATAAGTAAGGTTTCGCCGTTTTGCATCATAACATTATTGGTATGAAAATCGCAATGGAGCATATTAAGAGTATCCGTAACTTTATCAATCATATCATAAAGTTTGTTGTACTGTTCTTCTGTGATATGCTCTTTAATCTCGTCAAGCCAATTAAAAATAAAGGGCTTTATATCCGGCATATCGTCTTTTGAAACGATAGTTGTATGTATGTTCTTTAATAAATCCGCAAATGAT
>JAZLJE010000264.1:0-4461 GCA_045617705.1 Ruminococcus sp. | reverse complement strand
ACTGCAAGCAGTACAGAAACGATTTTAAAACGAATTTTCATAAGCATTACCTCAAAATCAGTATAGTTCAATATAGTTTATTTAAGCAAAGTTCCGATATTTTCACAACAGGAAAGTTTAGCAAGATATCTTTGCAGGTTGGTAGCATCCAAAATGTTAACGATTTTATCTTGGTTTGCATCGGCACAAAGAGTTTGGTTATCTGTCGGATTTTTCGTGAGTTTTGCAATAACTTGTTGAATAAAGGTTGCATCCTCAATGGAAATTTCACTGTTGAAGTTTGAGTCACCGCAGAGGAAAGTCTGCTTTGTCAAAGCCTTGATGTCAAAATTCGCGGCATCAACATTTGAATAGTAATCACACAAATCTATCATAGCGGAACGATAGTAAATATAGCCCTCGCCTTTTTGTGCGTTTGATACAAAGAAAGGACTTCCGTCCGAATAGTCGATGCTGTATGAATAGCCTACACCGTAATTTCCCGAAAGTTCAATGCCGACAGCACCTTTGCCGTTTGCAGTAGTGAAACAGTCTTTTGAGTCAAAGTTTACATCAATGCTGTGATGTCCGCTGTAAGATAGTGTTCCGCTTGCAAGTAAAGACCATCTTGACTTGCTTGTATTCGGTTTCTTTGTTGACGGATTTATCGGGATATAGTAGATTTTGTAAGACTGTCCCTGTGCGGTAGATTCAAAATTAACTTTTTCGATAGTTGTGAAATTGTCTTCAAAATCAAAGACATTGATATAATCTACGGTAGCACTAGAACCTACAGAAAACTCTTCGATTGAAGCACCGTCGTGGTAGTAGATTTTTTCACTGTCTTTGATTGTATGATATGTGTCGATAGCATAAGTGCTTCCGTAGTATTCGGAAAACAGGGAAGTGTCCTCGTAGGAAATGTAGAAAAGACCATCATAACCTACCGATGTGCCCCAACTGTTTTTGCACAGCCAAGCACCGTTGTTTTTCGGTTTTGTACTTGATACAAAATTCGATTTTGAATGATTGTCGTCCCAACCGACAATTTGTATTCCGTGACCTGATGCTGTCAAGACATTAAAGTCGGGACAATAGTATTCTTTTCTGTTTTTATCAAAGTAATTCCAATACACACCGAAAGCGGCAACAACACTACCATATTCTTTAATGGCATTCTTTACATTTGTTACAGAGTCGCTGTCGTTTGGTTCTGCGTCAATATATACTGCCTTGTCAACACCGTAAAGTGAATTTGCGTTTTTATAGGCTTTTGTGTCGGGTACGGGGCTGTTTGTAAACGGCATATCGAATTCAAGTACGGCACCCGAATATGTAGTCAAGTAAGAAAGAGCGGGAATATGGTTTCCGCCACCATAAAAATATTCATTTTGAAATCCCGAAGAACCGCTGCGCGGGTCAGCGTAGTAACTCATGTGCATCGGGGAAAACTGTTTGCTTATTCCGTCTTTGAGCAAGGCACTTTCAAGCGAAGCGAGTGCAGAAAAAGCCCAGCAGGTACCGGAACTCTTCTGGTCTCTTACATCGGAGATGTAGGGCGAAATGTAAGAAGACTCAAGCGAAGAGGTAACGGGCAAAGTCGTACCGTTTTGTTCTTCATCGGTGACTATTACATCAAGTCCCGTTTTGCTTTTGTAGATAACAGGTTCATCTAATTTGTTGTTATCCTGTGAAACAGTTTGTGCGGATGAGGGTAATGCTGTTGCGGTAATGATTAACATAAATGCACATATAATGCAAAAAATCTTACACGATTTACTCATGAACTCTCTCCGTTTCATTTTTATTCATAATAAGTATATCATATATTTGTATGAATGTAAACTGCTATTTTGTAAATAATAATAACAATTTTATATAAATCCTGCCCTGTTTAGCAGGCGGTTTTACAAGAAAATTTCGGTGATATTTATGCAGTTAAGGACAGATTTAGCCCTCGAAGAAAGAGAACGCTATGGCGAAGATATCAAAGGAGTTGTCTATTCAAAAGAAGAAAATGAAGGTCTGGAGATTGAAAAACTCGTGATAAAATCCGAGCGTGCCGGACAACTTATCCACAAGCAAAAGGGAACATATATCACGGTGGAACTTCCGTCTTTAACGGATAATTTTCGCGATACCGACAAACGCCTTGTTGCTATCGGTGACGAAATAAAAAAACTTCTGCCCGTACACGGTCCCGTGCTTGTCGCAGGACTCGGAAATATGGAGATAACTCCCGATGCTTTAGGACCGAAGGCGGCAAAGGGAATTTTGGCAACACGGCATATAACAGAAGAAATCGCAAGGAGTACGGGACTTGAAAATCTGCGTTCGGTAGCGGTTGTATCTACGGGAGTAACAGGGCAGACGGGAGTCGAAACAGGCGAACATATTTTGAGTATCATAAAGAGGATAAAGCCGTCTGCACTTATTGCCATTGATGCTTTGGCATCTCTAAATCTTTCTCGACTTGGCTGTACTTTGCAGATATCCGATACAGGAATTTCACCCGGCGCAGGGGTAGGAAATCACCGCACCGAAATCAACGAAAAAACAATGGGAATTCCCGTTATCTCAATAGGCGTGCCTACCGTTGTCGATGCCGTCACCCTTGCAAGCAATCTTATGAATATCAACGACGAAAAAACACAGCAGGAACTCATAAATAAGGTGTCGCCAAAAGGACGGGCTATGGTAGTAACCCCGAAAGAAATCGACCTGCTTGTGGACAGGGCGGCAAAACTCATTTCCCTTGCCGTAAATTTTGCTTTACAACCTGATTTTGAACTTTGCGACCTTATATCTCTTTTGTAGTATTGCATACAAGAGTGCTTGCCCGCATAAATATTTACGGGCAGGTGGAATTATGAAAAAGAATATATGGAAAAAAATATTGTCGCTGATACTTGCAACAATTATAATTTTCGTGTCGTGCGGGTTTGTTGCTGTCAGGGCAAAAAACGCTTTTGACCTCTTCGATGTAATGTTGATGAGCATGAAAATCTCAATGCCAAACGGAAGTACAAATATGCAAAGTACCAAAGAGCAAAGAAGTGAAAAGGTCGAAAAACCGCTTGGAAGCATTGCAAGGGAAGAGGAAACGGCTACAAAAACTTCACCCGATAATGTTTCTCACGAGGGCGAGAGGACCTATCCGGTACAGGAAATATCCCAGCGGGCAGGGAATATGTCTTTTGAAAATATCTCTGTCAAAAACACGACATCTTTTGACCTTGATATCGAAAGTACACTAAAAAAGCCTTTGCCGTTTAAGATAGAAGACAACCACACCGCACAGGTGCTTATCGTGCATACGCATACCTGCGAAAGTTACCTTGATAGTGACAGCGATTTTTACTACGAAAGTTTTTATCCGCGAACTACCGATAAAGAGAAAAATGTTTCCGCTGTCGGTGACGCCATCGCAAAGGCACTGAAATCAAAAGGTATCTCGACAGTTCACAGTACGACTTTGCACGATTATCCGTCGTATGACGGCTCTTACGACAGAAGTTATGATACGATACAGGAGTATCTCAAAAAATATCCGAACATAAAAGTCGTTCTTGATATTCACAGGGACTCAATGACGGCAGACGACAACACAAAATACAAACCGACATTTACTTACGAAGGCAAAAAAGCCGCCCAGATTATGATAATGACAGGCAGAGATGTTGACACAGACGGCTTTCCGTTTTGGGACGAAAACCTTATTTTTGCGTTGAAACTTCAAAAGACCTGTGAAGATATGTACGAAGGATTTACCCGCCCGCTTGACTTCGGCGATTTTACATACAATATGAATGTGAACAACGGTTCTTTGCTCATAGAAGTCGGTACGGATGCTAATTCTCTTGACGAAGCAATACGCTCGGGCGAAATGCTCGGAAATGCTCTTGCAAACTGCTTGCAAAACGGAAAATAGTTTGATATAATACAAAATGGACTATTTTTGAAAACAAACAGGTGCTTTTATGAGGAAGTTAAAATTTTCGGATAAAACGAATAAAATACTTTTTTCTCTGTTTATTATGTTGGTGTTGATGTCATCATTTGTGTTTACGGCTTTTGCTACCGAGTCACCTATTGTGACTGAACCCGCGACTGTCGAGCCGACACAGATTGTAACACAAGAGCCGACTCTTGCCCCGCAGACAGAGCCTGCGACTTTGGCACCGCAAACCCAAGAGCCGACAGAATACTATGAAGAAACAGAGGAAATAGACCATCCCAAAGAAGAACTGCCGACTGTAAAGAAAGCAGAAATTGAAACCGCGACCACGGTAAAAATTCCCGATGTTGAGGTTTCCGATACAACCTTGCTTTACGGCGTTATTTCGTGGCTTTGTGTTGCCCCCGGAATAGCGGCGGTTGTCGGCGTTTTGGTCAGCAAGCGTACACGCCAAAAACGGGCTGACTGATATGTTTGATATAGAAAGTATCAGAAAAAACGGCAACGCCTGTCTTGCGCCTATG
>JAZLJE010000263.1:0-1608 GCA_045617705.1 Ruminococcus sp. | reverse complement strand
CTTCCAGTTGTAGCAACAGGAAACCGAGGTCATGTAACGGTAATAACCGATGGCGAAAACGGGTTCTTGGTCGATGTAAATGACTATGTATCTATGGCACAAAGAGTTAGTGAACTTATTCACAACGATGAGTTACGAAAGAAAATGTCAAATTTAGATGTTTCAAAGTATGATTGTAATCTAATAGCACAAGAATTATATTCAAGATTGACTAACTAGATTTTTTTACAGGTGAAAAATATGAATGTACTAATCAGTGGAGCAGATAGTTATATCGGTACTCATATAGAAGATTGGCTCAAGAACAAGGGGCACGAAGTTTCTTGTATTGATGTAAGAAATGATGATTGGAAAAAATCCGATTTTTCTTCTTTTGATGCAATTATTCATGTAGCGGGAATAGTTCACAGAAAAGATATTACCGATTGGGAAATCTATAAAAAAGTAAATGTCGATTTGCCTTTTGAAATAGCAAGTAAAGCAAAATCGGAAAAAGTTAAGCAATTTGTCTTTTTCAGTTCAATGAGCGTTTACGGTATTGATAAGGAATTACCGAACAGCGGATTTATTAACGAGAATACGCCACTCAACCCAACTACTCTGTACGGAAAAAGCAAGGCTATGGCAGAGGAAGAACTTACTCCTCTTAATGACGAAAAATTTACTATTTCGATTGTTCGCCCGCCGAATGTTTACGGAAAAAATTGTAAGGGAGGATATATTGCTAATTTTACGGCAATCACAAGAAAAGTTCCCTTTGTACCGATGGCTTTTGATGATGCAAAGCAAAGTATGCTTTACATAGATAACCTTTGCGAACTTTGTCGTTTGATTGTTGAAAGTAAAGCGGGCGGAGTTTTTATGCCACAGGATGATATAAGTGTTTCCGCTGTAAAACTGATTGAGTCTATCGGTAAAGGAATAGGTAAAAAAGTTAAGTTTTCAAAGTTTTTCGGAAAATGTGCAACTCTTTTTTCGGGTATATCTGTTGTAAAAAAAGTATACGGCGGTTTGGAATATTCAAAAGAAAGTTCGTCTTGTTTTGACAACAAATATATTGTTGTTCCCTTTGATGAGGCAATAATTTTTACTGTAAAACCCGATGAAAAGTAATAGAGGGTATTTTGCTTATTGAATTTAGATGAAAGAATAAAAAAGAAAGTTTTGGAGGATATATGATTTTCTCTGTTTTTGTATTTTTGGTTGAAGGTCTTTTGGTAAACTTAATATTTCAACCAAACGGCGATACAAATATGAATGCAGTAGCGATTGTATTTTTGTTCATCAATATTGTTGTAGTAAGTTTAGCAATAAACTTTTCTATGAACGATGATGATGCGAAAAAATACAAAGGTATCATTATGTCCTCTTTTATTGTCAGGATACTCATTCTTTTCTGGGATGTCTACGCAAGAGGAATATATATTCTTCCTAACAGTGAGGGCGATGCTGAATGGTACTACAAATTTGGTGTAAAATATGCTTTTGGTTCTCTTGCTGACAAAGTAGAGTTAAAGGATTACCGTTTTTATGTAGGTCAAATTTTCAAATTTATCGGAGACCAAAAAATTACAATACAGTTTTTGCATGTCTTTTTTGCAATATGTT
>JAZLJE010000262.1:0-2089 GCA_045617705.1 Ruminococcus sp. | reverse complement strand
GACTCTTTGGAAGTTATCAAAGATAAGTTAGAAAAAGCATATCAAAAATCGCGAAACGAGGATTTTCACACAGGATACACAAGTGTCGGTCCTCACAGAGATGATATGGATATAAAAATAAATTCATTGTCGGCAAAAACTTTCGGTTCACAGGGACAGCAACGCTCGGCGGTATTATCCATCAAACTTTCCGAAGCCTCTTTGCTTTTTGAAAAGAACGGTGAAAAACCCGTTATTCTTTTGGACGATGTATTGTCCGAACTTGACTCAAAACGACAGGATTTTCTGCTTAACAAAACCGACTCTTACCAAACTTTTGTTACCTGTTGTGAAGAAAGCAACAAAGAACAATTAAGAAAAGGAAAAGTTTTTTCTGTGTCAGACGGAGTGATAACAAATGTATCTGCACTTAGGTAATGAAACCGTAATTGATACCGAAAATGTTGTCGGGATATTTGACCTTGATACAAGTACGGTTTCCAAACACACAAGAGAATTTTTGAAAATCTGTGAAAAAGAAGACAGAATTGTAAATGTAAATTATGATTTACCGAAGTCTTTTATTTTATATAACTATGACGGAGAAATTTCCGTGTATATTTCTCCCATTACGACTGCTACACTTATAAAGCGTATGTCAAACGGAAAGGATTGACTTTATGAAAGAACTCAAATGCCCGTATTGCGGTAAACCCGTAGGTTATTTTACTGCTTTTTCTTTACATAATCAGGGCGAATTTTTCTGCAACAAATGCAAAAAGGAATCAAATATAAAAATAAAGAAAACTCTACTGTTTCCTTTTATCGCTGCTGTAGCAGTTGCTTTGCTGATTTTGCTTGCATTTTTAATATTTACGGCAAAAGACAACCTTTGGTTTATGCTCCTTATCGCAATACCGTTTTTTGCATTCTACGGAATAACACCGTTTTTTGTAGAACTTACTCCGAAGAAAAAGCACATGGATGTCCTTTACGATACCGAAATGGTTGAAAGTCCCATCGCACAGCCTGACCCGACAATGGCAAAGACTTCCCGTGTAGTACCCGCCTTTGTAGATGATGTTGTGCTTGACGATGAATATAAGCCGAAAATAGACGCGTCACTTTTTGAGTCTATTAAAAAAGAAAGACAGTCTATATCACAAACCGACTCGGATACAAAAGCGTTCAACGGTTTTGAAAATATTTCTTCTTCCAAACCCACCGAAAAAACAATGCCTGTTGCCGACTTGAAAAAAGTTGCAGAAGAGTCGGCAAATAAGAAACAGGAAGAGAAAAAGAAAGAAGAAAATATAAAAGAAGACAAAGAACTTGAAAAAATCAACTCGGTTATTGACGAAATATTGAGCGAAACAGACGACGATGTAAAAATTGCAGAAGAAAAACCGAGTGATACATCTTCTTCCAATTCAAAACCCGAAGAAAAGAAATCGAGAATAAAATACAACAAAGACGAATATGATTTGAGTCTTTTTGAATAAGCCTATGTTTAAATTACCAAACTGTCCTCATTGCAATACGGTGTATCGCTACAAAGATACAAAAAAAGCAATGAAGAACAAAGAAAACACTTGCTATCATTGTGAGAAAAAATTCAAGGTAAAATATTTTCCCGATATTTTTGCTCTTTGTGCGATTATACTTTTACCGTGCATTTTTATACTTTTTCTCATATTGAGCAAAATGAAAACTTTTGACTTTTTTATATTGTTTTTTATCGCATTACTTTTTGTGATAACGGCATATTTTTTGATACCGTTTTTTACTCGTTTTGTAAAAATGAAAGATAAAAACAGAAACAACGATTTAGACAAAAACGAAAACGGAGGAAAAGAACTTGGATAACGAAAAGAACTTACTAAATGAAGAACAAACACTAAACGAAAACGAAGACATTACGAAAGTAGAAGGTGAATACGGTGCTGATGAAATTCAGGTGCTTGAAGGACTCGAAGCCGTCAGAAAACGCCCCGGTATGTATATCGGCTCAACAGGCGAGCGCGGACTTCATCACCTTGTATATGAAATAGTCGATAACTCTATCGACGAAGCACTTGCGGGCTATTGTTCAAAAATAGATGTTTCTATC
>JAZLJE010000261.1:0-2809 GCA_045617705.1 Ruminococcus sp. | reverse complement strand
AGTAAGCAGGATACAGTTCATATCGGGTTCCAAAACGGGACCGCCCGCAGAGAACGAATATGCCGTTGAGCCTGTCGGAGTGGAAAAAATCATTCCGTCTGCACGGTATGTGATAATCTTTTCATTGTTAAGAGATACGCTCAAATCGACTATCGGCGACAAAGTATCACGGCTTAAACTTGCTTCATTTACGCAAAGATACTCATTTGTCTTTCCGTTAGAAATATGAGATACATTCATCAACATTCTTTTTTGGATTTTGTACTTTCCGTCGAGAAGGTTTTTGAGTTCTTTTACCTCGTCTTTTTCAAGCCCTGCGACAAATCCGACTCTGCCCATATTTATACCTATCATCGGCTTGTCGTATTTTGCCGCAAATTTTGCATTATGAATAATAGTACCGTCACCGCCGACCGTGACGACGGCGTCGCAGTTTTTGATAACATCTTCATCGCTGTCAAATGCTGTTTTGCACCCGATTATCTCTGTAACAGTATTGTTTGCACAAACAGATGAGCCGTTGTCGATAATGAATTTTGCTATTTCTTTGCTGCATTCTATTGCTGTGTTTTTGTCGGTATTTACTATAAGTCCGATAAGCATAACATATCACCTCTTGTCGAGTTCTTCGTGAGATTTTTGTACCACATATTCTGCGGTTGTATCTAAGAAAAGCGACGGGGCGTCACTTTTTCTGATATAAAGTAAATATTCGATATTCCCCTGCGGTCCTTTTATCGGGGAAAAATCAAGTCCCAAAACGGAATAACCGTTTGTAAGACAAAAGTCGATAATAGATTTTACTACATCAAGATGAACGCCTTTATCCTTTACTACTCCGTTTTTGCCGACAAATTCTTTGCCTGCTTCGAATTGGGGTTTTATTAGACAGACAGCCTCACCGTTTTGTGCTAAAAGTTCTCTTGCAACAGGCAAAAGAAGTTTTATTGAAATAAAGGCAACATCTATTGAGAAAAAGTCTATTTCTTCGTTTATCTGTTCGCGTGTGACATAACGCATATTGGTGCGTTCCATATTCACTACCCTGTCGTCGTTTCGAAGTTTCCAGGCAAGTTGACCGTAGCCGACATCAACAGAGTACACTTTCTTCGCTCCGTTTTGAAGCATACAGTCGGTAAATCCGCCAGTCGACGCTCCGATATCCATTGTGATTTTGTCACGCAAATCTATCGGGAAAACTTCTAACGCTTTTTCAAGTTTGTACCCGCCGCGGCTGACATATTTTAATGAATTTGAACGGACTTCGATAACGCAGTCTTCGGGAAAAGCCATTCCGCATTTGTCCCGCTTTTGGTTATCGACATAGACATCGCCCGCCATAATAACAGCCTTTGCTTTTTCTCTTGAGTCGACAAAGCCACGCTCGAAAACAAGAACATCAAGCCTTTTTTTCATAGTCTTTTTCTATCCTTTGTACCATACTGTCACAGTCAAGTGAGAGTTTTTCTAAAGAGCCGTTTACTGTATCGTGGGAAACAAATTTATCATCAACTGCGGTGATTTCGTATTTACCGCTAAAGCCTTGTGAACAAAGTAATTCACGAAAAGTTTCGGCTATACCGCCTTTTTGTATTCCCTCTTCATAAAAATATATTTTCGAAAACTTTGAAGCAAACAAAACGGCTTTTATATCAATCGGTTTTATCTTGCAAAGTTTCAAGATGCAAACTGAAATTGATTTTTCTTTGAGTTTCTTCAATGCAAGAGAAGCGTGAGAGAAAAGTCTTCCGTAAGTTACAATGAGAACGCTCGAATTTTCATCGCCGTAGATGTCAAAATTAGCACTCGACTCAAGGTAATCGTCGGGGCGATAGAGTTCTCCGCCACGCGGATAACGCACAGCGACAATGTCGTTACATCCGTGTACGGCGACAGAAAGTGACTTTGAAAGCCCGTCAAAATAGCACGGTGAAAAGATTGTTGTATTCGGAATTGAATTGAGCATCGAAACATCGAAAAGTCCCTGGTGGGTTTCGCCGTCTTCACCGACAACTCCCGCCCTGTCTATTGCCAATACGATATGGAGTCGTTGCATAGCGACATCGTGTATCAACTGGTCGTAGGAACGCTGTAAGAATGTTGAATACACCGCAAAAACGGGGATAAGACCTTTTGTTGCAAGTCCGCCTGCGAAAGTTACGGCGTGTTCTTCGGCAATACCGACATCAAAAAATCTGTTCTTAAATCTGTGTGAAAATTCAACCAAGCCCGTGCCTGTACGCATAGCGGCGGTTATTGCACAGATTTTTTCGTCTTTCTCGGCCAGGTCACAAAGACACTCTGAAAACTTTGATGAAAAATTCTCTTTCTTTGATATAGGCTCACCTGTATTTATATTAAATGAGCCGATACCGTGAAACTCTGCGGAGTTATCCTCGGCAAAGTGGTAGCCTTTTCCCTTTGTTGTGACAACATGGATAAGACAGGGGTCTTTGCTCCTTTTTGCGGCGAACATAGCGTTAGAGAGTTCTTCAAGGTCGTGACCGTCAACAGGACCGTAATACGAAAATCCCATACGGTCAAAAATCGTATCTTTTAAAACAAGGCGTTTTACCTTTGATTTTGAATGACGAAGTGCATTTCGTATCGGTTTTCCGATAAGCGGAACTCGAACAAGTCCGCGCTCCACTTTTGACTTTAGTCTTATATACCACGGATTAAGTCCAATACTCGTAAGATATCGAGCCATTGCGCCGACATTTTTGGATATCGACATTTTGTTGTCGTTTAAGATTACTATGAAATTTTTGTTGAAACGGCCTGCATTGTTTAGTCCTTCGTATGCAAG
>JAZLJE010000260.1:0-4271 GCA_045617705.1 Ruminococcus sp. | reverse complement strand
AAGACGGTCACAGCCGCCTGTGCTATCGAAAATATCCCCGATATTTATGAACGCACATTTGACTGTTCGGGTGCTTACGAAATCGAGGGTGACGATATTACCTGCGAAAATGCGCACGGAACTATTACTTTCGAAGAAGCGTATGCTTATTCTTGTAATGTTGCTTTTGCAAAAATCGCACAGGAACTCGGAACGGAAAAACTTACGAAAACCGCCGAGGAAATGGGCTTTAACAAACAATTTGTGATGAGCAATATCAATGTTCAAAAGTCAAGTTTTGATGTTAAAAAAGCAAACGACAACCAACTTGCGTGGTCGGGAATAGGTCAGCATACTGACCTTGCAAACCCGCTTCACATGGCTATGATGTGCGGTGCTATCGCAAACGACGGCACGCCCGTTGTACCCTATCATGTTTCGAATAACACCTCAATTTTTGCAAAACTCGGATTGACAAAAGGCGGTCAAACAGGCGAGAAAATGCTTTCCGCCGATACTGCAAAAAAGGTAAAAGACCTTATGCGAAAAGCCGCAAATTACTACTACAATGTTCGCGGACTTAATATAGCGGGACTTGATTTTTGTGCGAAAACAGGTACAGCCGAAGTAGATAAAGAGAAACAGCCGAATGCGTGGTTTATCGGATTTACGGAAAGCGATGAACACCCATACGCGTTTGCGGTTGTAGTTGAAGAAGGCGGATACGGAATTTCCGCCGCAACCCCCGTTGCCGTAGCGGCAATAAATGAACTTGTAAACTGAAAGCGAAGATAAAAAAGCAGGTCAAACGACCTGCTTTTTTTGCTATAAAACTTTACTGTTTTCGAATTTCACTGATTTTCGGTTCTTCGTGATAGATTTTTACATACTCACTCGGGGCACAGCCGTAGACACTTTTAAACACGCTGATAAATGACTTCACACTCGGAAAACCGTTGTCCAAAGCGGCGGTTGTTTCGTTTGCACCGTTGTTTTGAATATCCCACAAAGCGTTTTCAAGCCTGACAAGGTTCAAGTAATTTTTGAAAGTTTTCATAGTTGCCTGCTTGAAATATCGTGAAAAATAAGTGGGTGTAAGACCGACATAAGACGCGATATCTTCGAGTGAAATCTTCTCGCGGAAATTCTCTTTGATGAACTCGGTTGCCTTTTTAGCGTACTCGAGTTCTTCCTGCTCTTTGTCAATTACGACTTCTTTTTTCGTTTTGCATTTTGTGAAAAGATGAAGAAGTATCTGACACATTGCACAGGAAATAATCAACTGCGAAAATTCGCTTTTGTTTTCGATTTCATAGACAATTGCTTTGAGCATTTCTTTGATACGCAGTTTTGCCTGTTCGTTCTTTTCAATATCAAAAGTGTAGTTATCAAAATCGGGGAAGTAGGTTTTTATGTAATTGTACGAGAAAAGGACAACAAGATATTTGACCTTTTCATCGGGAAATTTTCCGCAGGTCTGGTGAACATCTTCGCTGTTGACGACAATGTATTCACCGTCCGAAATGTCTTTGTCAACACCGTTTTGCATTGTCCACATCTTGCCTTTTATGACAAAATTTATTTCAAGATTTTTGTGCCAGTGTTTTTCGGTAAAACATTTACTGCCGGGCTTGTCGTAGAGCATAACCTTTCCCGGAAGGTTTTCGTCTGCTGTGACAATTTCATATTTACATCTGTAACCGTTACCCATAACAACACCTCTTTTCTTTCTATGCATAATAGCACAAATTTGTCTTTTAGTCAAATTTTATCTTTTTTTCGAGATTTTTCCACATTGATATAACTATATGTTGTTTGCTGTCTTGAAATGCCACTATATTTGGTGTATAGTTATATTTGGGAGTTGATGAGATGAAAAAGAAACTTTCGGCACTTTTTCTTGCCGTTTTGTTTGTTCTTTCTTTATGTTCGTGCGATTATTCTTTTTTTGATACGCAGTCGGATATTACCCCTGCGCCGAGTGAAAATCCGCCTCTTTCGGTACATTTTATTGATGTAGGTCAGGGCGACAGTATTCTTCTTGAGTCAAATGGGGAGTTTGTCCTTGTTGACGCGGGAGAAACCGACTACGGCGCGACGGTAGTAAATTATATCAAATCGCAAAACGCAGATACCCTCAAATATGTAATAGCAACTCATCCGCACAGCGACCACTGTGGCGGGCTTACAAAAGTCATCAATAAATTAGGCTGTGAAAATTTCATCACGGTTGAAACCGACCAGAGTACAAAAACATGGACGAATGTACTCAAAGCGGTAGATAAAGCGGAGGCTGACTATATTGATGCAAAAGTCGGAGAAACCTATTCTTTTGGCGAGAGCAGTTTTGAGATTTTGGCTCCCTTATCCGATAATTACGAGGGCTACAACAACTACTCGGTAGTTATCAAAGCGACCTATAAAGACACCTCGTTTTTGCTGATGGGCGATGCCGAAAAGCAAAGCGAAAAAGAAATGCTCAAAGCAAAAGAAGACCTTTCTGCAGATGTTATCAAACTCGGACACCACGGCTCGTCGTCTTCGTCATCAAAAGAGTTCTTAAAAGCCGTAAATCCCGACTATGCTGTGATAAGTTGCGGAAAAGACAACGACTACGGACATCCGCATAAGGAAACAATACAAACTTTATCAAAACTTTCAATTCCCTATTTTGAGACCGATATCGACGGCACGATTGTTGCCTGTTCAGACGGTAAAAACATTAAATTCTACACCGAAAAACACGGTGAAATTACTACAAATCCTACGATAAATGAAACCAAAACCCAGACTGCAAATAACTACATAGGAAACAAAAACAGCAAAGTTTTTCACACCCCCGATTGTTCCGGAATAAAGACGATGAGTGAGAAAAATAAGGTGGTTTTCTCATCAAAAGAAGAAGCAGAAAACGCGGGCTACAAGCCCTGCAACCAATGTGAGCCGTAATGTTGAATATTAGTTTTGATTATCCCTGTGTTTGGGATGTGCTGAAAAATGAAAATAAGCCCATCATCCTCTACGGTATGGGTGACGGTGCCGACAAAGTACTTTGTGAATTTCAAAAACGCAACATAAAAGCAAGCGGGATTTTTGCAAGTGACGACTTTGTACGATACCAAAATTTTCGTGGCTTTACCGTGAAAAAGCAAAGTGATATTGACAAAGAATTTAGTGACTATACGGTTGTCTTATGCTTTGCGTCGTCTTTGCCGAATGTAATGGAGCATATAAAAGAAGTCGCAAAAGAGCATACTCTTTTAGTCCCGAATGTACCTGTTTTCGACAGTGAGATTATCGACGACAACTTTATCGAAAAATATAAGGATGAAATAGAAAAAGCCTACTCCCTTTTGTGCGACGAAAAGTCAAAAGAAGTTTTTTCTAATGTTCTTGCGTTTTTATATACGGGACGGCTTTCTTATCTCAAATCTGCCGAATGCGACAAAGACGAGATTTTTGAAAGTGTTTTGAAACTTAAAAATGAAGTTTACTTCGACCTCGGTGCATACCGCGGCGACACGGTTGACGAATTTTTGCATTATACAGACGGATACAGAAAAATCGTTGCCGTTGAGCCTAACGAAAAAAATTGCAAAAAACTTTCAAAACATATAGAATGTTTAGATAATGCGGTTGCAATAAATTGTGCAATCGGAGACGAAATATCAACTGCCTATATATCAAAAGGAAGTGGCAGACAGGCAAAAATCGGGGACACGGGAGAACAAAAAGTCGATGTATTAAACATTGACAAAATCGCAGAAAAAGAGCCCCCGACCTACATCAAAGCAGATGTCGAGGGTATGGAAAGTAAAATGCTCAAAGGGGCGGGAAAAACGCTTTCAAGTAAGCCAAAACTCAATATCGCCGCCTACCACAAAAGCACAGATTTTTTCAAATTGGTATTGCAGATAAACGCCCTAAACCCGAACTACAAAATCTATCTTAGAAAACACCCGTACATTCCTTGCTGGGATCTGAATATCTATTGCGTGTAAATTTTGAATGCTAAATTATAACCCCGACCTTGAAAAAACTGGTCGGGGGTTTGTTTATCCTGAAATATTATATTTTGTGCAGATTTTATTTTCAAAGTTTTTGTATTTCTCTGTAATCTTCGGCAGTAATTTGTCCATCCATTTCATAAACGGCTTTTCGAGTAAATGTATCCTTAAGTAGTCGATTATTATGCAGATAATAAATATACCGAGAACAGAACAAACGGCGTGTAGCCAGAAATTCGGAGAACCATACATCGTAGCAACTTTCAGCGTATCTTTCCAAAGCCA
>JAZLJE010000259.1:0-6540 GCA_045617705.1 Ruminococcus sp. | reverse complement strand
CAACCCTGCAGATGGGCGTTTTCGGTGGTATTATCGTAGGACTCGGCGTTGCAGGCTTGCATAATAAATTTTACGAAATTCAGTTGCCTGATGTACTTTCCTTCTTCGGAGGAACTCGTTTTGTTCCGATTATCAGCAGTTTGGTATTCCTTGCAGTCGGAATTTTGATGTTCTTTGTATGGCCTCTTATTCAATTTTTGATTGCCCAACTCGGTTCATTAGTGCTTAATTCCGGATATGCAGGTACATGGATTTACGGAGTTATCGAGCGTGCACTCATTCCTTTCGGACTACACCATGTATTCTATATTCCTTTCTGGCAAACAGAAATCGGCGGTTCTATGATGATAGACGGAGTGCTTGTTCAAGGCGCACAGAACATTTTCTTTGCACAACTTGCGTCTGACTCAACTACTCATTTTGCCGTATCAGCAACAAGATTTATGTCGGGAAAATTCCCGTTTATGATTTTCGGACTTCCCGCTGCTGCTTTGGCAATGTATAAATCTGCTCGTCCCGAAAAGAAAAAGATTGTCGGCGGTTTGCTTTTCGGCGCCGCTTTAACTTCAATGCTTACGGGTATTACCGAGCCGATTGAATTTACATTCCTCTTTGTTGCACCGCTAATGTACGGCATACATTGTGTCCTTTCGGGACTTTCATATATGCTTATGCATATTCTCAATGTCGGTGTCGGAATGACATTTTCGGGCGGTATAATCGACCTGACACTTTTCGGAATACTACAGGGTAACGCGAAAACCGACTGGGTATGGGTTGTAGTTGTCGGACTTGGATATGCCGTTGTTTACTATTTCCTTTTCTACTTCTTAATTAAGATTTTCAATTACAAGACACCGGGAAGAGAAGATGACGACGAAGAAAGCAAATTGTATACAAGAGAAGATTTCAACGCCAAGCGTTCCGAGAAAAAAGGTGATTTCAGCACCTTGATTGTGCAGGGACTCGGCGGAAAAGATAATATCAGCGATGTTGACTGCTGTGCTACACGCTTGCGTATTACAGTAAATAATCCCGAACTTGTGTCAAATGATGTGCTGAAGAGTACGGGCGCATCCGGAGTCATAGCAAAAGGCGAGGGAGTACAGATTATCTACGGACCGAAAGTATCTGTTATTAAATCAAAATTAGACGATTTTATCGCTTCTCCGTATACTGATGATATAACGGTAAATCTGCCAAAAGAAACTGAAAAGGAAGAAGAGCAAGACAAATCCGAGGGAAAATCAAGTGAGCCGATTGTTTTGTATTCACATTTGAAAGGGACTGTAAGAAAACTTGATGATGTCGAAGACGAAGTCTTTTCTGCTTGTGTTCTCGGTGACGGTATCGCTGTAGAACCGGATGAAGGCAAACTCTTTGCTCCGTGTGATGCAACGGTTGAAAATGTAGCGGATACATACCACGCAGTCAGCCTTTCTACCGATAACGGATGTGAAATCCTGCTTCATATAGGAATTGATACAGTAAAACTCAACGGAAAGCATTTCACAGTTAAAGTAAAAGACGGACAAAAGGTACAAAAAGGTGATTTGCTTGTTGAATTTGATATTGAAAAAATCAAAGAAGAAGGTTTCAAAACAACAACTCCGATTATTGTTTTGAATACTGACGATTACAGCGAAATCAACAAAGTCGATGTTTCAAAAATCAATGTAGGAGATAAAATATTAGAAATCCAATAATCATTAAGGTAGGTATGTGCTATGGTTACTTCAAATGGAAATCTCTCGAAACAAATACAAAAGTTCTTTGCTTCAGATGTACTGCTGAAAATTTCGGTTATTGTATTTACAGTTTTGCTTACCGTAAATATAATTTCGAAATTCTTTATCGGACTTTATGCTCTTTGTGTCAGCGACATTGTATTTATGATTTGTATTGTTGTACTTTTTGTTGCATTTAAAAAGCACAACAAAAATGTTCAAAAAGGCTTGCTCGGTGCTGTCTTGATGTGGTATTTTCTTGATGAACTCAGTTATGTTCTTAACAGCATTGTCTTTGCCGAAGATGTTTTACCGCAGTATCAAAATTTCGCAGGCTTTGGCTACATAGTACTTTCTTTGGTAACTTTGGTACTCTTTACTGCGTTTTTCATTAACCACTTCTTGCTTTGCGGTGACCGCAAAAGTAATCCCAAAGCAGTACATACCGAACTTATACTCGGAATTTGTATGTCTGTGATTGCACTTGTATCAATCGGTTTTCAATGGGTAGTTCTCTATCCCGATTTCTTCGGAAATTTAGAAAATGTTACATGGCATATTGCTCTTTGTGCTTATCTTACAATGGTAGGCTCATACGAAGCACATTTTGAAAATTGGAAAGAGATAAGGGATACAAAAAATAATTAAATAATTGCAAAACATTAGTTTATCACAACACCGCAACCTAATCTCAAGGTCGCGGTGTTTTAATATAACTATATTTACAAACTATTGTAAACAAAGTAAAATTATGTTATATTTGTAAAGTAACAAAAAATTGATATTAATTGAGCAAATTTTCGGAGAAATATTATGCAAAAAGATATTTTAATTTCAGTAAAAGATGTATATAAAACTTATCACGCCGGCGTGATAGATACCCCCGTTTTGAAAGGAATAAACTTCGATGTATATAAGGGAGAGTTTATCTGCATATTAGGCGAGTCCGGTTCGGGTAAATCGACTATGCTTAATATTATCGGCGGACTGCTTAATGCCGACTCCGGCTCCATTAAGTTTGGTGGCAAAGAAATAATAAATTTGTCGGAGAAAGAACTGACTACTCACAGGCGGGATAATATCGGCTATATTTTTCAAAACTATAATCTTTTGCCCAATTTAACAGCAAAACAGAACTTGGATATAATAGCAGAACTGACTAATTCTCCCGCCAATTCTGAAGAAATGCTGAAATTAGTAGGATTAGGTGAAAAAATAAACTCTTATCCGTCCCAGTTGTCGGGTGGACAGCAACAGCGTGTTTCTATTGCTCGTGCATTGATAAAAAATCCTGTTTTAGTGCTTGCCGATGAGCCGACCGCCGCACTTGATTGTGCAACGAGTAAAGAAGTTTTGGAAGTCTTTGAATTAGTGGTAAAAAAAGGCACAACTTTGGTAGTCGTTACTCATAACGAAAATATCACAAAAATGGCAAACAGAATTATCAGACTTCGCAACGGCGTAGTTTATGAAACAATCATAAACGAAAATCCGATTAAAGCAAAAGAATTAGAATGGTAGAGTATGAAAATAACAAGTTTTATAGAGTTATTTAATAATATCAAAAAAACATTTATTTCATTTTTAGCGATTTTACTGTTTATCACCTGTGCGTCGGCATTGTTTGTCGGAATACATTGGACAGTAAATTCTATTTCGTTATGCCTTGAAAAAGAATATAGCGACGGAAATATGTATAATTTCAAGGTGCAATCAAATATCGGCTTTACAGATGAAATCATAAATGAACTGAAAAAATCAGAGTACATTGATGATATAGAAATTTTTCACGAAACTTACAGATTTTTCACAGTCAATAATGAGCCTTATCAAGCAAAAGTCCTTTTGCTGACAGAACGAATGAACAGCCCCCTTCGAGTTGAAGGAACTTTACCAACAAAATTAGGCGAAGCCGCGATTGACTCCCATTTCGCAAATGAAAAGAATGTTAAGATAGGGGATACTCTGAAATTAAAAACAAATCAATATGTAAATCCGGTAGGCTTACTTGAAGACGAATTTACAATTACCGCAATATTAGATACCGCGGAATATATGGGCAAATATGAAGACACGAATGGATTTTCCTTTGCATCTTATGCTAATGTAAACTCCATCATTTATTTATCACAAGAGTCTTTTAACAAAGATGTTTTTGGCAAATATTTCGGCTTTTATATTAAATCCGATATGTTGAGCGATATGAAAACTCTGTCAGATGAGTATTCTGAAAAATCCGCAGAAATAAAAACAGAAATAGAAGATTTAATAAATACAACGGCAAGTAAATATTTGCATTTAAAGAAAGAAGATATTTCAAAGCAGTACACATTGACCGAAAGAAATCATAACCCAAGTTTGTTTGGTTTGAAATGTGTAAGAGATACTTTTGTGAAAATGCAATATTCATTGGTAACGCTGTTTATCATAATCTCACTTCTTGTATGTTATTCAACGCTGTCACGACTCATCCACGACCAATCAGTTTTAATAGGAATGAAAAAAGCCCAAGGCTTTTCAACAGGAAAAATTCTGTTGCCATTTGTTATCTACTCCGAACTTGCAGCAATTATCGGTATTACTATCGGTGTTTTGATAGGATATTTCGGTGTAGAACCCGTTACGGTGAATTCTACAAAACAAACCTTTTTGTTTGGCGAAATAATACCGTATTATAACATAACCGACATCTTGTTTATCTTTGCACTAATCGTTGTTTTAGTCTTTGTTACGGTGTTTATTGCTTGTTATAGTTTATCTTCAAAGAAGGCGTATATACTCCTTTCAGGCGAAGAAACCGAAAACAAAAAAACTTATGGTTGGATAGAAAAATTACCGATATTCAGACACTTTTCAACTTTTACAATATCTGCAATAAAAGGCTGTTTCGAAAATAAACGCAGAGTTTTTGCAACAATTATCGGCGTAATCGGAAGTACCGCTTTAGTAGTAAGTGCGCTTACGATGTATATAAATTTAGAAAAATCTCTGAAAATCAATTTCGAAAATATAACGAATTATGATAAAACGATTTTATTTGAACAAAAAGACAGTAAAGAAAAAATAGAAAAAGTTTTAAATGACAAAGGCTACGATTACGCAGAGGCATTATATACTTTCGGAACAACATCTTTGAAAAGCGAAGAAGATATAGTAACAACGGTTTATGCTACCGATGACCCCGATTTCTATAACTTTTTACATTTGAAAAGAGTAGAAGACGGCAAAGAGGGCAAAGCGGAAAACGGCATTTGGGTAAATATCGCCTATGCAGAGAACAATGATGCAAAAGCGGGGGATACTATAAAATTTACAGATGCCCTCGGAATGCATCACGATTTCAAAATCGAAGGTGTTTATGATTACTATTTGATGAATTATCAAATCATAATGACAAAATCTGATTTTGATGAAAATTTCGAAGGCTTAAAATATGAGCCAAACATCTTTTTGGTGAGAACAGACGATGTCGATTTTGACGAATTCATAAACGATTTAAGTGGTATAGACGGTATCACTTCAATACAAGATTACTATGACTCTCAAAAGAACCTGTTTTCCGGTTTTTTGGCTATCGCACAGGCGGTTGTCGCCGTGTATTTGATGTTGTCTGTGTTGCTCGCCGTGTTTATCCTTTTAAATTTATATACAATGTTTGTCCGTGAAAAAAAGAACGAAATTATTATATTGATGATAAACGGCTACAGCAGAAAAAGTGTAGAAAAATATTTTTATATAGATACGCTCATTTTGACAATACTCGGTACAATTATTGGCTTAATCATCGGTATAATTTACGGAAGTTTTTCTCTTGATTCATTTAACAACAACGCAACTCATTTTTTAAATGAAATAAATATAACGGCGTGTATAATCGGAGCAGTATTTTCCTTTGCGTTGTCGTTTATTATGTGCAAAATAGCCTTGAGAAAAATCAAAAACTTTGAGTGTAGTGATATAAGTGCGGATTAGAGGTGGAGTATGTTTAGCGAAAACCATATTATTTTATTGATTGCGTGTGTTGTTATCGTTACCGTAAGCACATTGTTATCGGTAAAATATAAACTGTCGTCTAAAAAAGCATCAATAATATTTTTTGTTATTTGCTGTATCAGCGAAACTATAAAAGATTTATATAATATTATCCCGTCCGCCTACGGTGGCTATATTTTAGACCCGTATGATATTCCGTTTCATTTGTGCTCTATCGTAATTTTTGCAATGCTCTTTATTGTTGTAACGAAAAACGACGAAAAAAGAGAACACATCAAAACTGCAGTGGTAGTAATCGGAATAATCGCACCCGTTTTAGCATTGTTGCTTCCGACAGAGGGAGTGGATTTTACGAAAGCGATAACATACCAGTATTTTATTTATCATTGTGCTTTGTCGTGGTATGCAATTCATCTAATAATCACAAAACAGGTAAAATTCGGGCTGAAAGAATACATAAGAGATTTAGGATATTTGGGAATAACAACCGTCGCTTTGCTATATCTAAATAGCGCTTTATCCGCTTACGGCGTAAATTATTGCTTTTTAAGAGAACCTCCGCTTGAAGGCTTACCTCTCTTGAATTTAGACCACGGCTGGACGGTATATTTCCTAACATTAGTGCTTATAGGCGTTGTTTCCGTAACAATAGTTCATTTGCCGGGTATAATCAAAGAAATCAAAAAGAAAAAGTAACATATTTTCAAAAAATCTTTGTGCCAAATTGATGTAAACTCATCATAAAACAGCAAGAAGTATAAAGTTTATCAAGTGGTCAATATTGATTGCTATATAGAATGTCAGCCCAAAGCACACCGTC
>JAZLJE010000258.1:0-4551 GCA_045617705.1 Ruminococcus sp. | reverse complement strand
TTTCTTTTTACATTGAAATATGCAGGATTTATTTTGCTTGCAAGTTCTGTTTCATCATGTGAAATGAAACTTTCATCAGAAAGCAAATCTTCTTTATTGCTAAAGCACTCATCAACAAAATTGTTGTACTTTATTAACTGTTCATTTGAAATAAACTTCACAATACCTTCGTCGGTGGATGCTTCAACAAAATAATCAGAAAACTGTTGTTCTACCATTTTGTCTACAAAAGCATCACCTGAATTCGGCATAGAAAATAAAAGTACAGGTTCCGCAAAAGAAGCCGATTTCAACAAAAGACAAAGCCCTGTTGATGCTCTTCGAGGCTCAATTTCGCATATCAGTTCCCCATTTTGATTATAATACTCAACTTTCAAAAGAGTGTGAAATTTGCTGAAATTCAGTTTTTTGAATAATAAATTATCTTTATTTACACAGATTGAGTATTTTTCATCAGGCAATTTTTTAACGCTCTCTAAAGACCTTGACTCTGTACTGACATTCCAAAGCATAGGTTTGTCCTGTTCTATAGAATAGTCGTAGAAAACAGGATTATTCTCTGAATTAACCGTAAACTTTGATTTTATTCTCGTTTTTTCGACAAAGTACTCTTTTCGCACATTGGAAAGAATATCCGAAAGTAAATCAGTTTCATCAATTTTTGTGTAAATTATATTGTAAAAATACTTTATACCCATATTTCTCCTAAAAATTCAGGCACATAAAATGTGCCTGTAAATCTTTTTATTAGATTGAAACTTCCATTGCAATATCAAATAATTCTTTGTTAAATGTTCGTTTCATATTTAGTGCTTCGGTAATATCATAGTCAACAACCTTTGACTCTTTGAGAGCAATTACTCTGTTGCCTATTCCCTTTTCAAGCAAATCAACAGCACGAACACCCATAGCGGTTGCATTGAGTCTGTCACGGAGTGTAGGTGAACCGCCACGCTGAACATGACCTAAAATAGTTGCTCTTGTTTCAATGCCGGTACGCTTCTCAATATATTTAGCAATATCGTCAACACCGCCGACTCCCTCGGCAACTACAACTATAAAGTGCTTTTTGCCTGTGCTTTTCTGTTCGTAAATCTTAGAGATTACATCACGCTCAATATCGTGTTCAATTTCGGGAACAAGAATAGCAGTAGCACCGCAGGCAATACCTGTTTGAAGTGCAATATCACCGCATCTTCTGCCCATAACTTCAACAACGGAGCATCTGTCGTGAGATTGAGCAGTATCACGGATTTTATCAACCATTTCCATAGCGGTATTCATAGCAGTATCAAAACCGACGGTATACTCGGAACAAGCAATATCGTTGTCGATAGTACCGGGAATTCCTACGCAAGGAATACCTGCGTTTGAAAGGTCTCTTGCACCACGGAAAGAACCGTCACCACCGATAACAACAACACCGTCAACACCGAGTTCACGGCAGAAATCAGCCGCTTTCTGTACGCCTTCCGGAGTGTTATACTCTTCACTTCTTGCGGTATAAAGGATTGTACCGCCACGATTAATTATATCGGAAACAGAACGAAGTTTCAGTTCCTTTACATCATTGTTAAGCAAACCGTTGTATCCACGGTAAACACCGATAACTTTGAAGCCTTTATATATGCCTGCTCTGACAACTGCTCTGACAGCCGCATTCATACCCGGTGCGTCACCGCCGCTGGTTAAAACTGCAATAGATTTTGACATAAATATCCCTCCAATGTCAATATATGTTTATTATAATACAAACTCGGTGCAATAATCAAGTGTTTTATTGAATTACTTGAATTTAACACAGTTTTCACCTAAATGATATTTGAGCCTTTCGATTAAAGTATCATTAATGCTTACCCATAAAGATGACGGGGCTAACAACTGTCTGTTTTCGCTCGGTATATAAAATACAACTTTTGTATTTCCATGGAAAAGCGATAGAAGGTTTTCTGCCTTTTTGTATTTTGAGGATGAAAGTGAATCGAGTTTTAGATAGAGCGTGGTTTCTTTTCGCTCTTCCCTCATTTTATTCTCTTGTGCGTTATCGGATTTTACAATTTTCAGCATATCTGCCGGCGGAAGTGCTTTTATTTTATCAGCAATAATCTTTGGCTCTTCCTCATCTTTGTAGTTGAGTGTACCGAAAACTTCGATAGTACTGCCGACATAAAGAGATGATGAACATTCAGAAAGCACATTCGGGAAAACGATAAGTTCACAAGTGCCGAATTTGTCTTCAACATTGACAAAAGCCATCATTTTGTTGGATTTCGTAATCTGTGTTTTGTTTTTCGTAACTATACAAATCAGTCTTACAATGGATTTATCACGGTAGTTTGAGTCTTCTGTATTAAGAATATCGCAGATTTTATCCGCTTTTATGCTATTTGCATAGTTTTGATAATCGTCAAGCGGATGACCGCTTAAATACAGCCCTGTCATTTCTTTTTCCATTGACAAAAGTTCGGTTAAATCAAATTCGTCGATAATCGGTATAGAAAAAGATGTATCTTGTATTCCTGTATCACTCACATCAAAAATTGACATCTGTCCGCCTGATGTGTTCTTTCTGTTGTATTCAAGGTCACTAAGCAGACTCTTCATAACAGAAAGCATTTGTCGTCTGTTGCATCCTAAATTATCCAAAGCACCGCATTTTATTAAACTTTCAAGTGAACGCTGGTTAAGCCCTTTTGAAGAAAGTCGTTTGCAAAAATCATAATATGATACAAATTTGCTGTTTCGTCTTTCTTCAATTATCGCGTCAATAAAGTTCTTGCCGAGATTTCGAACTGCCATAAGCCCGAAACGGATGTTGCCGTTTACTACGGTGAATTTTGACATACTTTCATTAACACTCGGTGGTAAAACGCGGATATTAAGCCTTTTACATTCAGCAATATATGATGCCATTTTGTTTTGATTATCAAGAACTGACGAAAGCAAAGCCGCCATATATTCTCTTTTATTATGGCATTTTAAATATGCAGTCTGATAAGCAACGGTAGCATACGCAGCGGCGTGAGATTTATTAAACGCATAGGATGCAAAACTTTCCATTTCGGCAAAAATAGAAAGTGCTGTTTCTTTATCTACGCCTCGTCTTAAGCATCCTTCGACTTCGATATTCCCGTTTTCATCAACTAATCCATTAATGAAAATTTCCTTTTCTTTTTCCATAACTGAATGCTTTTTCTTGCTCATTGCACGGCGTACTATATCCGCTCTGCCTAATGAATATCCTGCAAGAGTTCTGAAAATCTGCATTACCTGTTCTTGATAAACAATACATCCGTTTGTAACATCAAGTATGTTTTCAAGTAAAGGATGCTTATATCTGATTTTTTCGGGATTGTGGCGGTTTTCAATATATTTTGGGATTGAGTCCATAGGTCCGGGACGATATAAAGAAATAACCGCAACAAGGTCTTCTATAGACTCAGGTTTTAGTTGAACAAGAACATTTTTCATTCCTTGGCTTTCAAACTGGAATACGCCGTCGCAGTTACCTTCAGACATCATTTTGAAAACATCTTTATCATTGTCAGGGATATTTTCTATTGAAAAATTCGGCTCTTTTTCTTTTATTTGAAGGCAGGCATCATTTATAACAGTTAAGTTTCGAAGACCTAAAAAATCCATCTTCAAAAGTCCGAGTTCTTCCAAAGTCGTCATAGTAAATTGAGTTACTATTGCATCATCGGACTTTGCAAGAGGAACATAGTCAAACACAGGTCTGTCGGTGATTACAACACCTGCTGCGTGCATTGTAATATGCCGTGGCATACCCTCTATGCTTTTTGCGTTATCTATCAAGTCCTTTACGGTAGTGTCGGTATCATAAGCAGATTTTAAATCTTTGCTGATGGACAACGCTTTGTTGATAGTCATATTAAGTTCCATTGGGATTAACTTTGCTACTTTGTCAACTTGTGCATAAGGTATGTCAAGGACTCTGCCGACATCTCGAACAGCACCACGAGCCTGCATTGTACCGAAAGCAACAATTTGTGCTACCTTGTCAAAACCATATTTTCTAACAACATAGTCTATAACTTCACTTCGCCTTTCTTTGCAAAAATCAATATCAAAGTCAGGCATACTAACTCTTTCGGGATTTAAAAATCTTTCGAAAAGCAAGTTGTATTTTATCGGGTCTATTCCGGTAATTCCGATGCAATAAGCACAAAGTGAGCCTGCACCCGAACCTCGCCCCGGTCCTACGGGAATACTTTGGCTTTTTGCATAATTTACGAAGTCGGCTACAATAAGAAAGTAATCAACAAATCCCATTCTTTTGATAACAGATAATTCGTATTCAAGTCTTGTTACAAGCGTATTTGACGGCGAATTTCCATAATGAGAGTATAGACCTTCGTAGCATTTTCTCTTGAAATACTCGAAATGGTCTTCGTTATTAGGAACATCAAAGTTGGGAAGTTTTCGAACACCGAATTCAAATTCAACATTACATCTGTCGGCTATTTTTTGAGTATTGTCAAATGCTTCGGGTAATTCTTCAAAAAGACTTCGCATTTGTTCTTCCGACTT
>JAZLJE010000257.1:0-12018 GCA_045617705.1 Ruminococcus sp. | reverse complement strand
GTCTTTCTTGTCTTATAACCGAGAGCAGGTTTACCCCAAGGGGTAACAGGTCCGGGACGACCAACAGGTGACTTACCTTCACCACCACCGTGCGGGTGGTCGTTCGGGTTCATAACAGAACCGCGGACTGTCGGGCGGATACCCATGTTTCTCTTTCTTCCTGCTTTACCTATTTTGACATTCTCGTGGTCGGTGTTACTTACCTGACCGATAGTTGCCATACAGGTTTCGGGAACGTTACGAAGTTCGCCGCTCGGTAATCTTAACAATGCCATACCGTTTTCTTTAGCCATAAGTTGAGCCATATTACCTGCAGCACGAGCAAGTTGTGCACCTCTGCCGGGATAAAGTTCAACATTGTGGATAAATGTACCTGTCGGGATAGCGTTGAGCGGGAGGGCATTACCGGGTCTGATATCGGCATCTGCACCGGCAACGATTTTGTCGCCGACTTTGATTCCGTTAGGAGCGATAATATATGCCTTTTCGCCGTCTGCATATTCGATAAGTGCGATAAACGCTGAACGGTTGGGATCATATTCGAGGGTTTTAACTGTACCCTCAACGCCGAATTTCTGGCGTTTGAAATCAATTATACGATACTTTCTGCGGTTGCCGCCGCCTCTGTGACGGACTGTAATTCTACCGTAACTGTTACGGCCAGAATTCTTCTTAAGCGGAGCAAGAAGGCTCTTCTCCGGAGCAACCTTAGAGAGTTCCGAGTAATCAGTAACCGACATATTACGACGAGCGTTTGTAGTCGGCTTGTAAACTTTAATAGCCATTTTATTCACTCTCCTCATGATGGCTTTGCGGGATTATGGCGTATCCCATACATTCTGCCTGAAATTATAAGTATTTTTTCAGGCTTACATCATGCCTTCAAAAAATTCAATATTCTTACTCTTTTGGGTCAAAGTAACATAGGCTTTTTTCCAACTTCTTGTGTAGCCTTCGGTTCTTCCCTGACGGCGAAGTTGACCTCTGACATTTACTGTGTTGACCTTTGCAACTTTTACTTTGAAAAGTTCTTCAACAGCTCTTGCTATATCAATCTTTGTGGCTGACTTAGCAACCTCGAAAGTATATTTCTTTGCTGTGATACCCTGCATTGCTTTCTCTGTGATGATAGGGCGAATTACGATATCCTGTGCTCTCATGCATATACCTCCTCGATTTTTGTAAGTGCATCCTTTGCGATGATGAGTTTGTCAGCGTTTAACATATCATAAACGTTCAACTCGTTAACCTGTGCTGTCTTTACACCTGCGATATTGCGAGCCGACTTGATAACATTTGTATCAAGGTCTGAAAGTACGATAAGTGCTTTCTTCTCACTACCGACTGCTGAAAGCATGGAAGCAATCTTCTGTGTTTTGATTTCATCCAAAGCGATGGAATCGATTACGATGATTTCTTCTGCCTGTGCTTTAGCCGAGAAAGCAGACTTCATAGCAAGTCTTCTGACTTTCTTGTTAACAGAAAATCTGTAACTTCTGGGCTTCGGTGCGAAAACGACACCGCCGTGATACCATTGAGGTGCTCTTGTTGAGCCCTGGCGTGCTCTGCCTGTACCCTTTTGTCTCCACGGTTTTTTACCGCCTCCGGAAACTTCTGAACGAGTAAGAGCAGACTGTGTACCCTGACGCTGATTAGCAAGGTAACTTACTACCATCTGATGCATTACTGCTTTGTTAGGCTCAATACCGAAGATTGAATCCGAAAGGTCAACTGTACCGACCTTTTTGCCCTGCATGTCTAAAACATTAACATTTGACATAATATTCTCTCCTCCCTTAAGCCTTTACGCTGTCTTTGATAACAACTGTACCGCCGTTAGGTCCGGGAACGGCACCTTTGATAGCGATTAAGTTGTTTTCAGCGTCAACCTTAACAACTGTAAGATTTTGAACGGTTACTGTTTCGGCACCGAGGTGACCTGCCATCTTCTTGCCTTTCCATACTCGAGAGGGAGAAGAACAAGCGCCCATGGAACCGCCGTGGCGTGCAACAGGACCGGAACCGTGAGTCTCTTTGAGTCTTCCGAAGTTCCAGCGTTTGATAACGCCTGCGTAACCTTTACCTTTGCTCTTGCCTGTAACATCAACTTTGTTACCTGCTTCGAATGTGTCTGCTTTGATAATCTGACCGAGTTCAAAAGAACCGCAATCATCAAAACGGAACTCTTTGAGAGTTCTCTTGGGTGCTACATCTGCCTTTTTGAAGTGTCCCTGCAAAGGCTTTGTAACATGTTTGGGCTTGATGTCGCCGAAACCAATCTGGACTGCATCATAGCCGTCGTTTTCTACTGTCTTTTTCTGTGAAACAACGCAAGGACCTGCTTCAACAACAGTAACGGGAACGACTTTTCCCTTTTCGTCGAAGATTTGTGTCATACCAATCTTCTTGCCGATTAATGCTTTCTGCATCATCTATTCCTCCTTGTTTAGGTTATTGGTCGGCTTTTGCCGACATGACCCTGTCTGCTTGTAGGTTGAAAAAGTTCGAGTTGGGTTATAACTTGATTTCAATTTCAACGCCGGCAGGGAGTTCTAAGCTCATAAGAGCCTCGACTGTCTTGTTTGACGGTCTTAAAATGTCGATAAGACGCTTGTGAGTTCTCATTTCGAACTGCTCTCTGCTGTCCTTGTACTTGTGAACAGCACGAAGAATCGTAACGACCTGCTTTTCTGTAGGAAGCGGAACGGGACCCGATACACGAGCGCCTGTACGCTTTGCTGTAGCAACGATTCTTTCTGCGGATTGGTCAACCAACTGATGGTCGTAACCCTTCAATCTTATCCTGATTTTTTCCTTGACTGCCATATTGTCGCCTCCATAAAAAATTTTCTTACGCCTTGTCCTTTGCCTTTTTGCAGGCACGCATGATTGCCTGCGTTATTTTCGGGCTACGCACCTCGGCGCTTTCTGTCACGCCTCGTTGTGCTGCGCTGTTCTTGAAATATCTCCTGCTCTCGTGACCGCCTACGCAGTACTTCGTTCTGCTACGGCGTTCATGGTTCGCCTGTCGATATTTCAAGGCTACGCACCTCGGCGCTTCTTGTTGGCGGGCAATGTCGAACATCTTTCCACTAAACCGGGTGTTCCCACCCCGTTCATCAAAAAACCGATTAACCATCGTTAACCGGTATGGAAAGCAAACTTGTGGCATAGTGGCACAGCAACCCCGGTGTCACTCCACAAAACTATTCTGTCGCCCGGTTTAAAATCGGACATACTCCACGGAAAAACCGACCGAAATGGTCGCAACCTCCCGCTTCATCGCATATCTTTGCAGTCACGCAAAGAGAATTATATAATATATATATAACAAAATCAAGGATTTTTCGGAAATTTGTTCCGTAGAAATTTAATAAACTTTTAGAGGAAATTTTGTGCAATTTTCACAAAGTTTTTCAGCCCTGTAAAATGTTGTATTTTACTCGACAAAATGCCACAAAATATTGTGTTATTTGTTAGTGAAAAGTGGTATAAGTACCATAAGTATCATCAGCACGGCACAGATTATTGCAACAATTCTTACTGCTGTTTTACGATTTTTCAAAATATTTTTCCTCACTTTCGTAAAAATTGAAAAAATTTTTATTTCTTTTGTTCTTCTACTTGAAAAGATATATAAATAAGGCTACAATAAAAATATATCGGAGGTGGTTTTATGCTTTCTATATACTTTGGAAAAACAAAGGACAAAACGCGTTTGCTCATCGGCTCTGCCGTAGTTTTGGCGGCAAAAGGCAAAAATGCCCTTTTTGTTTCATTTGGCTCTGACAACGAGGAAATATACAAAGAAACATTTGAATATTTCCCGAATATCACAAAACTTTTCTCTCCCGTAGCCCTTGACTCCGATGTGGAAATGACTCAGGCACGGCTTTTGCAGACTTCAAAGGTTTTTCGTGACTTGTTCGACACCGCCGTAAAAATGGCGCTTACCTGCAAATACGATATGCTGATTTTGGACGGCATTTTTGATACCGCCGAAAAAGGATATCTCACCGACTCCGAGATTTACGACTTTCTTTCAAATATCCCCGACAGCCTTGAAGTTATCTGTTCGGGGGAAACTGCAAACGAAAAATTCATTCAACTTGCAAAATCTGCTGTAAATCTTTTAGACAGCACAGAACAAAATTCAAGCGACAGCGAATAAGGGTAATTTCGCCCAACGCTGTCGCTTTTTATATGATTTTTCTTTTATCGTTTCTCTGCTACTTCTCCTAAACGCTTGTAAATACTGTTTTCTTCTACATATCCGCGAACAAACGAAAGCGGATAAACGCTTGTGTTTCTTCCGATTACCGTGCCGGGATTCATAACGGAATTACAACCGACTTCGACAAAGTCGCCTATCATAGCGCCGAATTTCTTGACATTTGTCGGTACTTTCTCGCCGTCACACATAACGGTGACAAGCGACTTGTCGCTTTTTAAGTTTGACGCTATAGTTCCTGCTCCTGTGTGGGACTTGTAACCGTAGATGCTGTCGCCGACATAGTTGTAATGCGGAGTCTGGACATTGTCAAACAAAATGCAGTTTTTCAGTTCTGTTGAGTTGCCTACTACGGCATTTTTCCCGACAATCGCGCTCCCTCTTATAAAAGCACAATGGCGGATTTCGGCATTTTCGTCAATGATAAGAGGGCCGTTTAAAGAAGCAGTCGGAGCAACAGTTGCACTTTTTGCAACCCAGATATCATCAGAGATTTTATCAAACTTTTCGCTGTCGAGAGTTTCTCCGAGTTCAAGGATAAAGTCCTTTATTTTCGGCAAAGCCTCCCACGGATACTCTATTGTATCAAACAAAGGTTTTGCAATAGTGTGGGACAAATCATAAAGGTTTTTTACTTTCAGTTTTTCCATAGTAATATCTCCTGTGAATTTTCTTCATTATACCGCAAAATCATAGCATCTGCAAGTTTATTTCTTTTATTCTATTTACCACCTATACAAAAACAACATCATTCAAAAAGTCCCTCTTGTCAATAAACAAAAGGGACTTTTTGTTGGTGGGCCATCAGGGACTCGAACCCCGGACCAACCGGTTATGAGCCGGTTGCTCTGACCAACTGAGCTAATGGCCCTTGACGCAAAGTGTATTATATCAACTTTATTTCTGTTTGTCAACGAGTATGAGCAAATTACTTGTCGGTTTTTTCGGATTTTTTACGCAGATTTTCAAAAAGAGAAAGTGTCGATTGTTTCTTTTCTTTTCCTATAACCGTGATTTCGACAGTATCGCCTTCTAAAGCGTTGTCAAATAGTTTTTTCGGCACAGAAAGGTGTTCGCCGTCTTGCATTTCGATAATCGCATATTCACTTTCAAATCTGTCAATTATTATTTTCATATATACATCACCATATCTACTTTACATTTTGAAAATAACTTTGTCAACAATATTGTAATTGTTCTTGATAAAAGCCCTATTTCAAGTGAGAATATTTATGGTTTCACCTTGAAATATTTATTGAAATATGATATACATACTATATACGAAATTTATCGGAGGCGTTTATGAAAGCTTTGCGAAAACTCTTTTTTGATACAAAAATGACTTGGCCGAGAGTCATCATCTTCTCACTTATTACAACAGTTATCACCGTTATGGCGCTTGTTATTCCGTTTATAGCGAGAACTTCCGCCGTCAATATCGGTGTTACCTTTGAATGTTGGATTTTCTTTGCACTCATTATCATTATGAACTGCGAAAAACCACTCGAAGCGGGGCTGAAAACTTTTGTTTTCTTTCTTATCAGCCAACCGCTTATTTTCCTTTTGCAAATTCCTTTCGGCGGAACTTTTGACAACTTCCTTATGAATTATCCGAGATGGTTTATCTGGACTTTGCTTTGTTTCCCGGGCGCTATGCTTGCGTGGTTTGTTAAGAAAGACAATATCTGGAGTGCGTTGATACTTTCTGTTGCAACGGGATTTTTGTCCTATGAAGTTGTATATTATCTAAAAGGCTTCATAGATTATTTCCCGAAAAACACTATTGCACTTATTGTCACACTTTTGATTATTGTTGTTCTTATTTTGACTTTATTGCAGAACACGAAAACCCGCCTTATCTGTACGGGAATAACCGTTGCGATTACTATTGTATCCCTTATTTTTATTTTCTTTGTTGCGTCAAAAACGATGCAGATTTATCAGATAGAATCGGAAATTCCGAATCAATGGGAAATTGTTTCCGTCGAGGGCGACGATATAGGTGATATATCAATCAATCAAGAAAAAGATTCTTTTGTTGTCAACGCCGACAACTACGGTAGTTGCGATGTAACTGTCAAAGGTCAGAACGAAGACAAACAAATATATACCATTGAATACGACAGCAAAAACGGAATACAGTTTTACAGACATTCTCCCCAATAAAAAACACAAAACGCCGAGAAAACAACATTTCTCGGCGTCTTTTTTATTGATTTACTATTTTATCTTTAAGCGGTTTTATCGACATAATCACTACTATCCCGACAACGCTTATTATCATTTCGGGGATAAGGTACATTGCATTGTAAAAAAGTGAGTATGCCGCCGCGAGCAGTTGACCGTGAAAATTCGTCAGCATATATTGTGAAAAAGAGTTATTCATATTTGAAAACCATTCTGTCGCATAACTGCCCCACAAAATCCATCCCGAAAGAAAATGGCAAAAAAGTCGGAGTAAAATCGCAATTATGCTACCCAAAACAAGTGCCGCGGTATGCGACTTTAAGTTATTTTTGAACATACCCGCTGTGCCCAAAACAAGATAGGCAACTATATAGTCAAGCAAAGCCATAATGAGTATTGATACACCCGTAAGTCCGGCAAATGCACTACTCATTGTCGCACCGAGTACCATCTGCAAAAGTCCGTAAACCGCCCCGCTGAACATTCCCCATTTTACACCGTACATATACGAAAGAATCAGCAACGGCACCATAGAAAAAAGGGTTATAGACCCGCCGAAAGGCAGGGCAAAAACTTTTATCATCGAAAGCACGGTTGCAAGTCCGATAAAAATTCCGCTTGTGACAAGTCTTAATGTATTTGTTTTTGAATTTTGCATAATATCACCTTCAAATAACTTTAGTGCAAATAAAAAAGCCGTACTGTCGTACGGCGAAAAAACATATTTCTCCCTACGACGGCATTATCCGTATCAGGTAAAAGAGTCAGGAAAACTTCTATTCCTATCTCAGCCGATTTTTGCATCAGCACCCCTATTTATTGCAACTTGATTTTACATCAATAAATTTGCTCTGTCAAGAAAAAATCGTTGACAGAAAAAGGAAAACAAATTATACTATTAGTAATAATTCTTAATAGTGAGTGGTTTTATGAACAACAACTCCCAAAACAGAAGAAACACAAAGCAAAGGCAAACCGTACTTGATACCGTTATGGAACACTGCGACCACCCTACTGCCGAACAAATCTACATTGACGTCAGAAAAAAAGACAGCAAAATCAGCAAAGGAACGGTCTACAGAAATCTTAACATATTAAGCGAAAACGGTGATGTAAACCAAGTTAGAGTTCAAGGTGCAGACAGGTTTGACAAAACAACATATAATCACTATCACATCATTTGCACTAAATGCAAAAAAGTATTTGACGCACCGATTGAATATGCAAAGCAGAATGACAGTATAGTTGAAAACAAAACAGGATTTATCATCACAAAACATCAAACTATGTTCGAGGGTATTTGCCCGAATTGTCAAAAAGAAAAAGAGTAAAACTTTTGGCTTTCGGCACAATATAAATATATTTGCTTTCAAAAAATTTTTATAAAGAAAGAGGTAATTATTATGAAAACTTACAAATGCAAAGTTTGCGGTGTAGTATTCGAGGCTGAAAACGACGCTGTTGCCGTTTGCCCCACTTGCGGTGCGTATGGCGATAAACTTGAAGTTGTATCAGAGGAAAAGTCTAACCCCTACGCAGGCACACAGACGGAGAAAAATCTTGAGGCTGCTTTTGCGGGCGAATCACAAGCAAGAAACAAATACACCTACTTTGCTTCAAAGGCTAAAAAAGAAGGATATCAGCAGATTGCGGCACTTTTTGAAAAGACTGCAAACAACGAGAAAGAACACGCAAAACTCTGGTTCAAAGAGTTAAACGGTATCGGCACAACAGCAGAAAACCTCCTTGCCGCTGCTGAGGGCGAAAACTTTGAGTGGACAGATATGTACGAAGGCTTTGCAAAAACTGCCGACGAAGAAGGTTTCCACGAACTTGCTGAAAAATTCCGCGGTGTTGCCGCTATTGAAAAACAACACGAAGAACGCTACCGCGCTTTGCTCCACAATGTTGAAGCGCAGGAAGTATTCAAAAAGAGCGAAGTCAAGGTATGGGAATGCCGTAACTGCGGCCACATCGTAGTTGGTACACATGCTCCCGATGTTTGCCCCGTTTGCGCTCATCCGCAGGCTTATTTTGAAATCCACGAGGCAAATTATTGATACAGGTTTCGACAACAAGTTGACAGAAAAAACAGAAAAGCCATCTGTAGAACCAGATGGCTTTGATTTTTCCATTTAAGTTTAAAAATCTTTTTATAAAAGCGATACGAAATATGCAAAATTCCTTGACAATAATTTTTAGGTATGCTAAAATATCACTTGTGTTTTGGAGAGGTGTCCGAGCGGTTTAAGGAGCTAGTCTTGAAAACTAGTGATTCCGAAAGGAACCAAGGGTTCGAATCCCTTCCTCTCCGCCAAAAAAAGGACTTGTCGAAAGGCAAGTCTTTTTTGTATATAAAATGGGATTCGAAGCCTGAGAGAATAATCCGGCACAAAGTGCAAAAGCAAAACAATATAAGTGATATATTTGCCTTCGTCAAATGTGATATAATTTCTATCGAAATTGTGATATATTTCTGCTTGTGCAGAAATGTGATATGAAATAAATCCTCTCACGCCGCAGGCATTTCACACACCGAATGGTGTATTTCACACGCAAAGCGTATTTCACAAATCCCGAAAGGGATTTATTTCGTTGAAAAAAGCAAGTCTTTCGACTTGCTTTTTTCATGGTGCGGGTGACAGGACTTGAACCTGCACACCGAGGCACAAGAACCTAAATCTTGCGTGTCTGCCAATTCCACCACACCCGCATATTACCTGCTTATTATACATCACCGCTACAACAAAATCAAGTGCAAAAGGAAACTGCAACAAATTTCTTTGCTGCAGTTTCGGTTTATATTACTTTGTAGTAAAAGTGAACTTTTCGCCGTCGTAATCGCACAAAACGGTTTTCTCTTTGTTAAAATCGCTTTCAAGCATACGCTCGGAGAGTGCGTCTTCGATATTGCTTGTTATCGCTCTTCGAAGCGGTCTTGCACCGTAGGTTTCGTCAAAGCCGACATCGGCAATTTTCTCTACCGCTTTCTCGGAAAATTCAACCTTGACTCCCATATTGTCAAGACGCTTTGAAAGATTATCAAGCATCAATTTTGCTATCTCTTTTATCTCGTCTTTTGAGAGTTTATTGAACACGATAATATCGTCAACGCGGTTGAGAAATTCAGGACGGAAAACATCCTTCAACTGGGCGAGCACTTTTTCCTTTACTCCCTCGAAATCGGCTGTTTCCTTTTCAGAGGAAAATCCGAGTGTCGTACTCTTTTCGCTAATAAGTCTTGCGCCGACATTTGATGTCATAATTATTACGGTGTTCTTGAAGTCTACCGTTCGTCCTTGGGAATCAGTCAATCTGCCGTCTTCCAAAATTTGCAGCAGCATATTGAAAACATCGGGATGTGCTTTTTCAATTTCATCAAAGAGGACTACGCTGTACGGTTTGCGTCTGACTTTCTCGGTGAGTTGTCCGCCCTCTTCGTAGCCGACATATCCGGGAGGTGAGCCGACAAGTCTGGACACGGTATGCTTTTCCATATACTCGCTCATATCAAGGCGAAGCATTGCGTTTTCGTCGCCGAACATTGCGCTTGCAAGAGCCTTGCACAGTTCGGTTTTACCGACACCTGTCGGTCCTAAAAAGATGAATGAGCCTATCGGGCGGTTGGGGTCTTTGATACCTGCTCTGCCCCTGCGAATTGCTTTTGCTACGGCAGTTACTGCTTCGTGCTGACCGACAACTCTTTCGTGCAGTACATTTTCCATATTGAGAAGTCGCTCTGACTCCTCTTTTGTCAGTTCCGCTACGGGGATTTTTGTCCAGGAAGAGACGATTTCGGCTATGTCTTCTGCTGTGACTTCGCTTGACTGTTCTTTTGCCTTTTCCTGCCACTTTTTGCGTTCTTCTTCGAGTTCTTCTTTGACATTCTTTTGCTCATCACGCAACTTTGCGGCACGCTCGAAATCCTGCTCATTTACTGCAGATGACTTTTCTTTTTCGAGTTGTTCGGATTTTTCTTCTAACTCTTTTACTCTGTTCGGAGATTCAAGTCCTTTGAGCCTTACTTTTGACGATGCTTCGTCTATCAAATCTATCGCTTTGTCGGGCAAATATCTGTCGGCAATATACCTTGATGAGAGTGTGACAGCCTCTTTTATCGCTTCATCGGAAATTTTTACTTTGTGGTGTGCTTCGTATCTGTCGCGCAGACCTTTTAGTATTTCTATTGCCTCGTCCTCTGACGGCTCACCGACAGTAACAGGCTGAAATCTTCTTTCGAGGGCTGCGTCTTTTTCGATATACTTTCTGTATTCTTCGAGGGTTGTTGCACCGATTACCTGAAAATCTCCTCGTGCCAAAGACGGCTTTAAGATATTTGCCGCGTCGGCAGAACCTTCTGCCGAGCCTGCTCCGATTATCGTATGCAGTTCGTCAATAAAGAGGATGATATTTCCCGCCTGCTTTACTTCATCAATCGCGTTCTTTATTCTGTCTTCAAAGTCACCGCGATATTTCGTGCCTGCTATCATACCGGTAAGGTCTAACGATACAACTCTTTTGTCTTTGAGATGTTCGGGGACTTCGCCGTTACTGATTTTCAACGCAAGCCCTTCGGCTACGGCAGTTTTGCCTACGCCGGGCTCACCGATAAGGCAGGGGTTGTTCTTTGTCCTTCTCGACAAAATCTGGATAATTCTTGCGATTTCCTCTTCTCTGCCGATAACGGGGTCAATCTCGCCTTTTGATGCAGATTTTGTTAAATCTCTGCCGTAACGGTCGAGTGTCTTTGTGTCGGATTTTCCGTTTGACCTATCACCGTTTTCGTACATAGACTGATATTCGTTTTCGTCCCCTGTATCCGACTCGTCATTCAAACTCGCTTTGAGTGCAGATACGATAGACTTCGGACTGACGCCGAGTTCAATCAAAAACCTTACGGCGTAACTGTCTGTTTCGGATAATAGTGATACAAGCAGATGTTCTGTGCCGACATAGTTATGTCCCATTCGTACGGAATTGACAACTGCCATCTGCATAACTCTTTTTGTGCGTGGGGTAAAATCGTCGGGAGTAAGGGCAGTTTTTGCACCTGTACCGACTGACTGTGCAACAAGATTTTCAAAACTTTCGGCATCTAATCCGCATTGAGTCAGTACTGTTGCCGCTACTCCGGTTTCCTCCTTAATCAATCCGAGTAATATATGTTCCGTACCTACATAGGTATGTCCTAAATCCTGTGCCGATGATACGGCGAGATTCAGAGCATCGTTTGCTTTTTGTGTAAAGCCTTTGAAATTATACATCATAATCTCACCTTCCTGTTTTTATTTTTATTCTTTTCAGTTAAGTTTTTCTCGCAGATAATCTGCTCTTTTTATATCCCTTTCGGATACGGAAAGTTTTTCACCGTACTTTTTCATAATACTTGCCGGCTGAATATCACACATCAATTCATCTATACTGTCAAGTGACAAAGTTTCGAGCAGTTTCAAACTAACTCCGAAACGCACATTTGACAAAAGGTTCATTGCTTCGTCGCTGCTGATTATCCTTGCGGTTTTCAGTATTCCCAAAGAACGGTATACAGTATCCACAATGCTGATATCCGAAGACAAAGATGCTCTTGACTTTATCTCCTG
>JAZLJE010000256.1:0-11298 GCA_045617705.1 Ruminococcus sp. | reverse complement strand
TGCAGAAATTCACGAGAGCAGGAGTTATTTGAGGAACAGCGTAGCACAACGAGGCTTGACATCAACGAAGAGCCGAGGTGCGAAACTCCTCACTCCTCACTCCTCACTCCTCACTCCTCACTCCTCACTCCTCACTCCTCACTATTTATACTACCCCTCTGTCAAAACCGTTGGTTTTGACATCTCCCCTCACAAGGGGCGACTAATAAGATAAGATAATATATTTATCTTTCCCGAATTCATTTTTTTCATTCTATATATTTTATGCAAAAAGCACTGACGATTATCGTCAGTGCTTTTTGTTATATCTTTACATTAAATTTTCAATACTGCCGTTGCAATTTCAAAATAAACGAAAAGTGAAATCGCATCAACTATCGTCGTGATAAACGGACTCGCCATAACAGCAGGGTCAAAACCGAGTTTTTTTGCAAACAGGGGCAAAGTACAGCCGACAAGTTTTGCAAAGAATATCGTGACAATCAGCGTAAGGCAAACAACCAGCGCAACTGCAAGGGTGATATCTTCGTTATTAAGCAACATTCTGTCAACGAGCATCATCTTGATAAAATTCGCAATAGCAAGGGTGACACCGCAAAGGAGTGATACTCTTGCTTCTTTGAACATAACCTTGAAAATATCTTTAAACTCGATTTCGCCAAGCGAGAGGCTTCGGATAATGGTAACAGATGCCTGTGAGCCTGAATTACCGCCTGTGTCCATAAGCATCGGGATAAAGGCAGTAAGAACAACCGATGCAGCAAGCGCTGACTCAAAAGACGCAATTATCATACCCGTGAAAGTTGCGGATATCATAAGTATCAATAGCCACGGAATACGGCTGGCGTATGTTTCGAAAACGCCGATTTTGTCGTATGGTTTGTCGGTGGTCGGGGTGATAGCCGCCATCTTCTGGATATCTTCGGTAACCTCTTCTTCCATAACATCGATAGCGTCATCGACTGTGACGATACCGACAAGACGACTTTCTTTATCGACAACAGGGAGGGCTAAAAAGTTATACTTGTTAAACTTCTGTGCAACTTCTTCCTGGTCGTCTAAAGTGTTTACCGAGATAACATTCGTTGTCATTATGCTTTCGATAGTATCGTCCTCGCCCGCAAGGAGCATATCTTTTATCGTGATAATACCGACAAGCGTTGACTTTGTGTCGCAGACATAACAGGTGTAAATCGTTTCTTTGTCGATACCTGTACGCCTGATTCTCTTTATTGCCTCTTCGACAGTCATCATCGGGCGCAACGCGACAAACTCGGTTGTCATAATTGAGCCGGCAGAGTCGTCGGGGTATTTCAGTATTTCGTTAATTTGTTTTCTTACATCAGGGTCAGCCTGACGCAAAATTCGTTTTACAACATTTGCGGGCATTTCTTCGATAATATCAACCGCATCATCGACATAGAGTTCGTCAATAACCTCTTTGAGTTCCGTATCCGAAAAGCCGTGAATAAGAATTTTTTGGCTTTCTTCGTCCATTTCGACAAAGGCATCTGCCGCAAGTTCTTTCGGAAGCAGACGAAACAGCAAGGCTGTTTTTTCGTCTTGAATTTCCTCAAAAATCACCGCGATATCAACGGGGTTCATCGTGTTCAGAACTTCACGCAAAGCGGAATATTTTTTTCCGTCGAGGAGCGATTCTATCATTTCCCGCGGGGTAACTGTTTTCCTTTCCATAAGTTTCCTCCTACCGATTTATTGGAGTGGGAGCATGGGTAGGTACTTACAAAAGGTTCAGCAGAAACTACAGACGCCGAAAAATTCAGCGTTAGTAAGTAAAATGCTTCTACTTCGCCCGTCGCCGGTACCGCTCGTACTTCCGGTGTCCATAAATTTCGCCTCTTTCTTTTTAAAAATTTGCGATTTGCTCGCATTGTCTATTTTATATCATACTTTCCGTTTAGTCAACCGAAAAATATAAAAAAGAACCAGCCGGGAGCTTATCCCCAAGCGTTCCCTCGAATACGAGGACTACTTTACTGGTTCCACCGATAGTATATCCAACTCACGCATATATGTCAATACAAAAACAAATTGAAAATTTGTTGTCTTTGTGCTTGATTTTGTTTTCCTTATCCCGTATAATACTTTTAGTAATTCATTTTGTTTGGAGTGAAGCA
Organism: Ruminococcus sp.; assembly: GCA_045617705.1. Lineage (GTDB taxonomy): Bacteria > Bacillota > Clostridia > Oscillospirales > Acutalibacteraceae > Ruminococcoides. Next base: position 9,160 of record JAZLJE010000256.1, on the reverse strand, counting down.
GTATGAACGATGTTTTTGAAAAGAAATTCAAGGAATTTTTACCTTATATTATTATTATCGGAGTGATTTATCTTTTCTTTCCGATTTTGCTTGTTGTTTCGGGTAACAACGGTGGCTCGACAGTATTCAACCAGATAACCTATCTCGGTATTTTTCCGCTTACCGCGCTTTTGTGCTGTCTGTATTATTCGTTTAAGAAGAAAAATGATTTCTTATTGTCACTGGTTGCTCCTATTCTTTTTATTCCGAGTATGCTTTTGTACGGAAATATCCGCGACAGCGTGCTAAACTGCATTATTTTTATCATATCCTACTTTATCTGCGGTTATCTCGGACTGCTGATAGGCGAAATGCTCGCACCGAAAAAGAAAGCAAAAGAAGAAACCGAAGTTGCAAACAACCGAGCAAGAAGAGCCCGCACACCAAGGCGAGTTTCTCAAAAGGCGGCAGAAGAAACAAAAGAGCATTTTGAAAGCCAAAATGTGACAGATATCGAAATCGAAGAGCCCTACACCACCACGGCTGAAGATATCGACTCGATTTTGGAAGAAATCCACGCCCGCCACGAAAGTGAAAAAGAATAAACTGTATTTTTAAAGGCTGTGACAAATTCTTTGTCACAGCCTTTTTCAGTTATTAGTATTTAGAAAAAATTATAAATCCAAAAATGCGAAGCATTTTCCCGAAATTATCAATTATCAATTGTCAATTATCAATTAATTTACAACCCCTCCGCCGTGCAATGCATGGCATCTCCCCTACTATGGGAGGTTAAGAGGTTTTTAGGATTTTTTATATTGTCAAAAACGGTTTGATTTTTTCGAATGTGGTTTTGCTGATACCGTCAATCTCACCTATATCATCAACGCTGTCAAAGTCTCCGTTGTCCTCGCGGTAATCGACAATTTTGTCGGCAACAATCTCGCCTATCTCACCAAGGGAGTAAAAATCTTCTACGGTTGCCGTATTTATATTTATTTTTTTATATTCCAATTCGGACACCTGTGTTTTGTCGTATTCGATATGCTCATACCGAGTGTTGAAAAAGAAAATATCGGCACAAACAATAAGCACAACAAAAATCAGTCCGAGGATAATTATTACCCACTTCCCGTTTTTGAAAAAATCTTTCATACTACCACCGAAATTATTATACATAAAAATACCGTTTGTATCAAGCGATAATGTTGACACAAAAAGGTAAATATTATAGAATACTTATAATGGGAAGTTTGTGCGTAACTTCCGAAAAGAATTTGTGTAAAGGAGGAAAGTTTTTGGTATTTTCAAGTTTACTTTTTTTGTTTTTATATCTGCCTGTAGTTTTACTGATTTACTATATCACTCCGCGAAAATTCCGTAATCTTCTCCTCTTTATCGTCAACCTGATTTTCTACGGCTGGGGTGAACCCGTTTATGTCGTTTTGATGATATTCTCAACCGTTGTTGACTATACCTGCGGATATTTTATTGCGAAGTACCGCGAAACGGATAAGAAAAAAGCAAAAGGTTTTGTCCTTGCTTCCGTTATCATAAACCTTTCTCTTTTAGGCTTCTTCAAATACGCGGGATTTATCTGCGACACATTAAATTTCCTGCCGTTTCTCAACATCCCGAGTTTTCAAATACCGCTTCCAATCGGCATAAGTTTCTACACTTTCCAGACAATGAGTTACTCCATTGATGTTTACCGCGGGGACGCCCCGATGCAGAAAAACATCATCACTTTCGGTACCTATGTTTCACTGTTTCCGCAACTTATCGCTGGACCTATCGTCCGCTACAAAGATGTTGCCTACCAACTCGACCACAGAAAAGAAACGCTCGACGACTTTACAAAAGGCGTAAAACTTTTTTGTGTCGGCCTTGCTAAAAAAGTTCTTATCGCAAACCAAATGGGTGCTTTGTGGGACTCTGTTCTTGCTACCGGTCAGGATAACGGCTGGCTTGGTTCTTGGGCGGGTATTATCGCCTATTCTTTCCAGATTTACTTTGACTTTTCGGGCTACTCCGATATGGCTTGCGGTCTTGGAAATATGTTCGGTTTTGAGTTTCTCAAAAACTTTAACTACCCCTATATTTCAAAAAGTATTACCGAATTTTGGCGCAGGTGGCATATCTCGCTGGGTACTTGGTTTAGAGAATATGTCTATATCCCGCTCGGTGGCAACCGCAAAGGCATAAAACGACAAATTGTCAATTTGCTCATCGTATGGTTTTTGACAGGCTTTTGGCACGGTGCGTCGTTTAACTTCATCTTCTGGGGACTGTATTTCGGTATCATACTGATACTCGAAAAATTTGTACTCAAAAAAGTTCTCGACAAACTCCCCTCGTTTGTACTTCATATCTACTCGCTTATCATCATCGTTTTCGGCTGGGTAATTTTTTACTTCACAGACCTTACGCAAATGGGCACATTTATTATCAGTATGTTCTCTTTCGGCGGTATTGCTTTTTCAAGTGACGCTTTGTCGCTCGTCATATCCTACCTGCCGTTGCTTATTGTCGCCTGTGTTGCGTCAACTCCGCTTTTTGCAAAACTTTATGCAAAAGTTCAGAATAAAAAATTTATGTGGATTTTTGAAACGCTGTTTTGCGTAGGCGTTCTTTTGCTTTGCACAGCATCACTCGTAAATCAGAGTTACAACCCGTTCTTGTATTTCAGATTTTAAGTATATAGAAATTTATGTGAAAGGAAGTGTTAAATGTGAAAAAGTTTTTGAAGGCTTTGCCCGCGGTATTTTTCTCTTTGTTTATTGCGTTGATGTTGATACTTTTTATCGCTTTACCGAAGGCTTCTTACAGCGATACGGAAAAAAGATACCTTGCAGAAGCGCCGACATTCACATTTGACAGTTTCTTTTCGGGTAAATTCGGCGAAGAATTTGAAACCTACCTTTGCGACCATACCGCTTTTCGCACAATGTGGGTAGGGCTCAACGCCTACTATAATCTCTGTATCGGTAACAACGGTGCAGACGGTATATATCATTGTAAAAACGGATATCTGATAAATGACCCGTGCGACCGCGAACGACTTCATTCAAACATCGAAGTTATCAAAGAATTTGCAGACAAAATAAGCACAGATACAACTGTGCTTATCGCCCCGTCAACGGGATATATCTGCTCAGACGTACTGCCGAAAAATCACAGAGAATACCGCGACAACGAACTCTTTGACGATATGAAAAAGACTCTCTCATCATCGGCACATTTTGTCGATGTAAGAGAAGCGTTTAAATCGGCTTATCAAGACGGAAAGCAAATATACTACAAAACCGACCACCACTGGACAAGCGAGGGCGCATACACCGCATACAAAGAACTGTCAAAAGAACTTTCCTATACCCCAAACGACAAAAGCAAATATGATATAACTTCCTACGACGGATTTTACGGCACAACATATTCTTCGTCGGGATTTTGGCTTACAAAACCCGACACCCTCGAAGTCTGGGACAACGAAGAAAACGACGGACATATTCATATTGAAATCCAAGACGGCGAAAAAACAATAGAAAGCGACGATATGTTTTTCTACTCTCATCTTGACGAAAGTGACAAGTACCCCGTATTTTTAGACGGCAACCATCCGTACACAAAGATAACGAATAATTCAAAAGGCTTAAGCGGTAAACTGCTGATAATAAAAGACAGTTTCGCCCACAGCCTTACACCCTTTATCGCAGACCACTTCAAAGAAACGGTTATGCTCGATATGAGATACTACAAGCAGTCTGTTTCAAAATTTATCGAAGAAGAAAACTTTGACAAAGTGCTTGTTCTGTATTCAATAGACAACCTTGCTACAGATACGGATATCGCGTGGTTAGAGTAAAACATTTTGTTTTACTCTAACAATGAATAATGAATGATGAATAATGAATAATTAAGGGAAAATTGCTTCGCAATTTACAATTTATAAATACTAAAAACTATGTGCTATGTACTAAAAAAGGCTGTGACTTCTATTCACAGCCTTTTTTTCCGAAAACAAAGAGTTTTGAAAAAATATAGTTTAAAATTACTACCGCGATACTTACGATAATTTTCGACCACATTCCCTCGATATTGAACACCCTCTGGTCAAGTCCTATATCCACAAGAAACGGTACGCCGAACCATTCCAAAAAGCCTGTTGCAATTCGCGAAGCGGTGAATTTCCAAAGTTCTGCAAAAGTAGTTTTTATCTTCCACGAACGCGACTCAAACACCCAGATTTTGTTTGTCACAAAAGCAAACAGCACCGCACATATCCACGAAAGAATATTTGAAGATGTAACCGTCGATACCGTCAGCCCGAAAAGAGGAAAAGGCGGAATAAACTTTGTAAACAAAGCATAAGTTCCCCAACTGACAAGGGTAGTCAGCCCGCCGAATACAAGGTACATTATAATTTCTTTGTACTTTTCCCAATACTTCTTTATCATTTCACACCCGCAAAAACTTAAATTTCGTCGTTGTTCTCATCAAAGTTGTCGTCACTTGAAATATAAATAGGTCTGTCTTTTGCTTCCATATATATCCTGCCGATATATTCGCCCAAAATTCCGACAGAAAGTTCAATAATACCGCCGAGAAAGAGCGTAGCACAAAGGGTAGTAACATAACCGGGAACATCAACACCGAAAAACAGGGTTTTTATCAAAGTAATGATAATATAGATAAACGACGCAAGAGAGATAAAAAATCCGAGCACGGCAATAAAACGCAACGGAGTTACCGAAAAGGCGGTGATACCGTCAAGGGCATATTTGAAAAGTCCCCAAAGACTCCATTTTGTTTTGCCGATAGTGCGTTCAACATTTTCGTATTCAATCCACTTTGTGTCAAAACCAACCCAGCAGAAAATTCCTTTTGAAAAACGCTGTACTTCGGAAAGTTTCAAAATGGCGTCTACCATTTTTCTCGACATAATTCGGTAGTCAACTGCGCCCTCGGGCATTTTAACATCCGAAATCTTGTTTTGGAAAGAAAAGAATATTTTTGATACAAACTGACGAACTTTGCTCTCGCCCTTTTGTTTTGCACGATACAAAGCACAGCAGTCGTGACCTTCTTCAATCCCCTGTATCATCTTCGGGAACATCTTCGGCGGGTGCTGCAGGTCGGCATCCATAACGATAACATAGTCGCCCGTTGAATGTTCAAGTCCCGCGTACATTGCACTTTCTTTTCCGAAATTTCTTGAAAAAGAAATGTACTTCACATTGTCAAACCTTGACGCAAGAGTTTTCAGCACGGGAAGGGTTTTGTCCTTGCTTCCGTCATTTACGAAAATATACCTGAAACGATAGTCGTCTATCGTGCTTATAACGGCATTTGTTTCTTTTACGAAATAGGGCAGTACTTCTTCTTCGTTGTAGCAGGGAACAACAATATCAATCAGTTTCATACATACACCTCTGTCAATTTAGTTTTACTCAAAATATGGTGTCATTTGAATTTTCACATACTATGTATTGATTATACCAAAACAGTTTGAAAATGTCTATATTATGAAAAAATATTTTATTTTTTGAAAAAAGTGTTTACCTAAACAAAAAAAGATGTTATTATGTAATGTGAATGAATATGCGTGGAGGATGGTAAAATGTCCCAAAAAATTAAAAGTAAACCGAAAAAGATAAGACCGAGTTTAAATCAAAGATATCAAGGGTTGAAAAAAGACCTTTGGTGTGTTCGAAATCTACCCTTTATTTTAGCCTTTTTTATCCCGTTTTTCTTTATGTTTATATGTTTTGCATTTGCGGGAGTATCCCCTTTCGGACATAATCAAATTTTAGTTACCGACCTGTGGCACCAATACTATCCTTTCCTGGTTGATTATCAGGACAAACTCCAAACGGGAGGTTCTCTCCTTTGGACTTGGCGCAGCGGCGGCGGTACAAACTACCTTGCTTTGATGTCCTACTACCTTGCTTCGCCCTTAAACTTCCTTTCTGTTTTTGTTCCTGCCGCTTGGCTTCGTGAATTTTTGTATGTAATCACCTGTATGAAAATCGGCTTTGCGGGACTTTTCTTTGCCTTCTTTTTGAAAATCACTTTCAAGAAAAAGGATTTGTCCATAACCGCTTTTGCAGTTGCCTATGCCCTTTGTTCATTTATTATGGGTTATTACTGGAATGTTATCTGGCTCGACACGGTCGCCTTGCTTCCTTTGGTTGTCGCCGGTGCTGTCTCTCTTTTGAGAGACGGAAAATTCAGGCTCTATGTAATTGCCCTTGCACTTTCCATTCTTGCTAACTACTATATAGGACTTTTCACCTGCTTCTTTGTACTGCTTGTGTCAATATGTTACTGCATAGTCGAATACAAAGGATTTAAAAATATCATATTCAGATTTTTGAAAATGGCAGGTTGTTCATTACTCGGTATAGCAATGTCGGCTATCCTCACCCTACCCGCCTATTTCGGACTTTCACACACTCATTCCGTTGCAAACAGTTTCCCGACAACATTTGCAATAAATATCGGCTCAACAAAAGACTTTGCGGGCGTTATGGAGGCTTTGCATAAAATTCTTGCAAATTCGCTGTCTTTCATTGAGCCTACAGCAAAAGAAGGTTTGCCAAACATCTACTGCGGTATTATCGCTATCGTTTTGGGCATTCTCTTCCTCACCTGCAAAAAAATCAAAATCCGCGAGAGAGTTGCCTGTGCACTACTTCTTTTGTTCTTTGCTTTGAGTTTTGTCATAAGACAACTTGACTATATCTGGCACGGTTTCCACTTCCCGAATATGCTCCCGTACAGATTTTCTTTCCTCTACTCTTTTGTGCTGATATATATGGCTTACAGGGCCTTTATGTTCATAGACAGTTTCAAGATATATCAGGTGTTTATCGCGATAGGAGGCTTTGCGCTTATTATCGCCCTTTCATCAAAATACGATACCACAACTACTATAGTAGGCTCTGCGTTTATCGGCTTCCTTGTTATAGTATGGCTCTTGCTCTATGTACTGAAAGTTGTACCGAAGGGTGCGCTTGCAATTGCTTTGCTGATAATAGCCGTGGCCGAAGGGGCGTGCAGCGCATATATCGGTGTCAAGACTGTCGGCACATCCGACGGCACATACTATCCTCTCGGCACAAATTCAACTCAAGATTGTATCAATCATCTTGAAAAACTCGAAGCAAATACAATCGATATGCCCCACACCGAAGTTACAAAATACTATACACTAAACGACAACGCATTAAACGGTTTCAACGGACTTTCAATGTTCAGTTCGATGACTCCCGAAAATGTTGCAAAATACTATGAAAAAATCGGTCTTCCCTCGTGGCCGACTTCAAACAGATTTACCTATCAGGAGAGTTCACCGTTTACTAACCTTATGATGAATATGAAATACCTCATCTCTCCCCACGGTGTATATCTCGACAAAACCCACAACTCGCTCATCTATCAATCAGCAAATGTTAAACTGCTCCAATGTAAAGAATATCTGCCGATGGGTTTTATGGTAAACAGCGATATTCAAAAATTCTCGGTAAGTACAGCGAAAGAAAATCCATTTGATAATCAAAACGATATTTTCAAATATGCTACGGGCATAGATGAAAGTCTCTACGAATATCTTGAGGTTGTATCCCAAGGTCACACCGACTACGACAGTTTTCCTGTTAATAAACAATCTTACGGCAAGTATTCTTTCACCGTAAAAGAGGGTACGGATAATCCGCATCTTAAATATAACTACGAAGCACCGTTTGACGGTACTGCTTTGATATATTTCTCCGCTACGGGATGCACCGATGCAACACTGAAAGTCAACGATAACGACCTTATGAGTTGCTACAACAAACGCCCGTACATTATGACATTGGGTAATGTAAAGCAAGGCGACAAACTTTCCGTCTACGGCACGATTGAAGATAAAACTTCTGGCACAGTAAGTGTATACTGTGCTATGCTCAAAGACGATGTCTTTATGAAAGGATACGAAAAGTTAAAGGAAAGCACCCTTTCTGCAACAAAGGTAACCGATACCGCAATCGAGGGTACTATCACGGCAAAAGAAGACGGCATTTTCTACACCTCTATCTCATACGACCCCGGCTGGTCGGCAACTGTTGACGGTGAAAAAGTTGAAATTACGCCCGTAGGTGATGCTTTGGTCGCTTTCAAACTTTCAAAAGGTACTCACGAAATCAAACTTTCCTATACGCCCGAAGGCTTTGTAGTGGGAATACTGCTTACCGCAGTTTCAATTCTCATCTTTGCTTTCCTGTGTTATATAACGTCAAGGAAAAAGAAAGTCAGTTAATAGAATAAATATCCCCCGTATAACGGGGGGTATTTCATTTTCGGGCATAGCCCTAATAATACTGGCGGCACACAAGTGCGCTTTTTTGTTGGCCTGCCAGCCATGCAACTTTTACTTACTACCCATAAATGGGTCCTGCGGGTCGAAAATACTTAACTGATCACTTTCTTTATCTTGCTTTAGTTGATTCGATATATATTCCTTTATTGCCTTTGTCTTTTTCCCCGCAGTATCTACATAATATCCCTTACACCAAAATTCGCGATTTCGGTACGCAAATTTCATGTTTCCCCATTTTTGAAATATCAATAATGCACTTTTACCTTTCATATATCCCATAAATCCCGAAATGCTCATTTTGGGCGGGATGCTTACCAACATGTGTATATGATCTGGGCATACTTCTCCCTCTATTATATCTACTCCTTTCCATTCGCATAGTTTTCTTAATATTTCTCTTATTTCTAACCTTTTATCTTCATAAAACACTTTCCTTCTATACTTTGGTGCAAATACTATGTGATATTTGCAATTCCACTTTGTATGTGCTAAACTACTCGTGTCTATTGATTCTTTTTTCATAATTAAAAAATCCCTCCGTTTTATGTATTTTTTACGACTGGCAGGTCGTCTCTGTTATACATTCTTCGGAGGTCTTTTTCATCGGTTAACCTTTTTTCAACCACGCGTCTATCGCGTGGTTTTCGTTGGTACAAAATAAAAAAGAGCAGTGAAAACTTGAAGTGAACCCCAAAGTATAGACAAAAATAAATATTAAATTGCAAGTGAATGAGTTCGGTATTGTACCGGGTTCATTCCTTTTAGTTTTGTGGAAATTCTTTCGTTGTTGTAGTAATAAATGTGTTCGTTCAGTTTATC
>JAZLJE010000255.1:0-1595 GCA_045617705.1 Ruminococcus sp. | reverse complement strand
GACGACCTTTCGACTATCGTATCTGAAAGCGTACTCAATGCCGCAAAGTCAGAGGGTTTTGAAATTAGGGACAAGGATGTAATTTCAATTACCGAGTCGATTGTCGCAAGAGCACAGGGTAACTACGCAAGCGTTGACGACATCGCAAAAGATGTAAAGGCTAAATTCGGCGGTGAAACTGTCGGTGTTATTTTCCCGATTTTATCCAGAAACCGTTTCGCTATTTGCCTTCGCGGTATCGCAAAAGGTTGCAAAAAGGTTGTTTTAATGCTCAGTTATCCGTCTGACGAAGTAGGAAACCAACTTGTAAGCCTTGACAAAATAGACGAAGCAGGTATCAATCCTTATTCCGATGTTCTTTCTCTTGAAAGATATCGCGAGGTTTTCGGCAACTGCGTTCACGAGTTTACAGGCGTTGATTATGTTGATTATTATAAAAAACTTATCGAAGATTGCGGTGCAGAAGCAGAAATCGTTTTCGCAAATCAGCCTAAAGCGATTTTGTTCTATACCGATTGTGTTCTCAATTGCGATATTCACACAAGGAAAAGAACAAAACGCATCTTAAAAGAAGCAGGCGCTAAAATCGTTTTGGGACTCGATGACATTATGACCGCACCGATAGACGGCTCCGGATATAATGAAAAATACGGACTCTTGGGTTCAAATAAATCAACAGAAGACAAAATCAAACTTTTCCCGCAGGATTGTCAAGACCTTGTTTTGAGTATCCAAAAGAAAATTTTTGATGCTACAGGCAAAAAGGTAGAAGTTATGGTATACGGTGACGGTGCTTTCAAAGATCCGCAAGGAAAAATTTGGGAACTCGCCGACCCGGTTGTTTCTCCAGCATATACCGACGGACTTATCGGTACACCGAATGAATTGAAACTCAAATATCTTGCTGATAACGATTTCAAAGACTTATCGGGTGAAGAACTTAAATCCGCTATTTCCGAGCGTATTCGTTCAAAAGAAGGTAATCTTGTCGGTAATATGGCATCACAGGGTACAACTCCGAGACAACTTACAGACCTTATCGGCTCACTTTGTGACCTGACATCCGGTAGTGGCGATAAAGGCACTCCTGTCGTTTTGGTACAGGGTTACTTTGATAATTATACAAACTAAGAGGGGGGGATAATAATGGATAGTAACATTCGCCCTGAAAATATGGCAAGAATTAACACAATAGAATTAGCAGAAAAATTTATCGATGAGCAGGTAGCATCTATTAAAGAACAAGTCGGCGACAAGAAGGTACTTCTTGCTTTGTCCGGCGGTGTAGATTCTTCAGTAGTAGCCGCTTTGCTGATAAAAGCAATAGGAAATCAACTTTCATGTGTTCATGTAAACCACGGCTTACTTCGTAAAGGTGAGCCCGAAATGGTTATTGAAGTTTTCAAAAACCAGATGAACGCTAACCTTGTTTATGTAGACGCTGTTGACAGATTTCTTGATAAATTGGCAGGGGTTGCCGAACCCGAACAAAAGAGAAAAATTATCGGTGCTGAATTTATCAGAGTGTTTGAAGAAGAAGCAAGAAAACTCGACGGTGTTGAGTTTTTGGCACAAGGTACAATTTATCCCGATAT
>JAZLJE010000254.1:0-2700 GCA_045617705.1 Ruminococcus sp. | reverse complement strand
TGAATTGCGGTAATAACAGCGCCGATTTTATACATTTTTCTGTATAAAAGGTATATTCCCGTAAATATAGCGGCAGAAAAATTGAATTTAGATTTAGTAAAGTTCTTGATATTGCTGAATACTCTGATAAAATACGGAGTGTTTTGCTTTACATATTTTGACATTTCGCCTGCTGTAACAGAGTTTCCAATATCAAAATCAGACGGCACTCCTGATAGGGGGTCAAACGGGTCAAAAGGCATAGAAAAGGGCATACCCTGACTATTTTGACCTGTCTGTTGTGAATGTGGCGGTGTTTGTCCGAAATTACCCTGAGCGGAAGAAAACGGGTTTTGCGTTGAGTTATCTTGATTAAGCGGTAAAGCGCATTTACTGCAGAAAAATGCGTCTTTTTCATTCTTGTGACCGCATCTTTTGCAGATAATACCTTCATCTTCTTCCGGTTTATTTTCTTTTGCAAAATCATATCCTTCTGCGTGTAAGTTTTCTTTTGCACAATGAGAAAGGCTTTCGTAACATTCCCTGTGATGGGGTGTACCGCATTCGGGACATACTACAATATCATCATTTGCATGAAAATAATTATTACAAACAGGACATTTGTTTCCTATATAGTCCATTTATTTACTCCTTGACATAATAATTTAGTATATTATAACAAAATATTCTTAAAACTGCAACTAATAATTATTTTATTCAACTTTACAATTTATAAACAATGAAGTATAATATAACATATTTTTATTATGAGGTGCAAAATATGCTCCAGTTTGAAGAATTAAAATTAGAATTAGAAGGACTTTATCCCGAAATAGAGGATTTAAAGTCGGCTTTATCGCTTGATGCAATGAAAAGCGAAATTGAACAACTCGAAAATCGTGCGGCAGAGCCGGGCTTTTGGGATGATATGGAAAACTCACAGAAGATTTTGCAGAAGACTTCCAATCTCAAAGCAAAAGTCGAAAAATATGAAAAACTGCAATCTTCCTACGAAGATGCTTTAGCACTTATCGAACTTGCTAATGAGGAAGAAGACCTATCTTTGCTCGAAGAAGCACAAGGCGAAGTCGAAAATGTAAAGACAAATCTTGAAAGACAGCGACTTGAAACTTTGCTCACAGGCGAGTACGATAAAAATAATGCTATCTTGACTTTCCACGCGGGTTCAGGCGGTACAGAAGCACAGGACTGGGCAGAAATGCTTTATCGTATGTATACACGCTGGGCAGTAGCACATAACTTTAATGTTAAGGAAATAGACTATCTTGACGGTGATGAAGCAGGCTTGAAATCTGCCGTTTTGCTGATAGAGGGTGAAAACGCCTACGGCTATCTCAGAAGTGAAGCAGGTGTTCACAGGCTTGTTCGTGTTTCTCCGTTTGACTCCGCAGGAAGACGACACACAAGTTTTTCATCTCTCGAAGTTATGCCCGAAATAAACGACGATATTAAAGTTGAAATCCCGCCCGAAGAAATCAAAATGGATGTTTACCGTGCATCCGGTGCAGGCGGTCAGAAAGCCAACAAAACGTCTTCCGCAGTTCGCCTTACTCATATTCCGACAGGCATAGTTGTTGCATCTCAGGTTGAGCGTAGCCAGTACCAAAACCGTGATGTTGCTATGAAAATGCTTGTTTCAAAACTTATGGAAATCAAAGAGCGTGAACATCTTGAAAAGATAGAAGATATCAAAGGTGTTCAAAAGGAAATTACATGGGGTAGTCAAATTCGTTCTTATGTATTTATGCCTTACACCCTTGTAAAAGACCACAGAACAAATTTCGAAACAGGTAATGTAAACGCCGTTATGGACGGCGACCTTGACGGTTTTATCAATGCTTATCTAAAATCACTCTCTCAAGGCGAAATCAAATAATCGAAAGGAACAAATTCATTGAAATATTTAGTAATCCTATGTGACGGTATGGCTGATGAGCCGTATTCCGGACTTGATAATAAAACACCTATGATGCTTGCTAAAAAGCCGACTATGGATATGCTTGCAAAAAAAGGCGAAGTAGGACTTGCAAAGACAGTTATAGACGGGATGAAACCCGGCTCCGATGTTGCAAATCTTTCTGTTTTAGGCTATGAGCCTGCAAAGTATTATTCGGGCAGGTCGCCACTCGAAGCAGCATCAATCGGCATCGACTTATCATTAACAGATGTTACTTTCAGATGTAATTTAGTAACTTTGTCTGATGAAGAAAACTATGAAGATAAAACTATGGTTGACTATTGTTCAGATGATATCTCCACAGCCGAAGCGAAAATTCTTATCGACTATATACAAAGTGAACTTGGCAACGATACATTCAGTTTTTATTCAGGCGTTTCTTATCGTCATTGTTTAGTTTGGAAAAACGGCAATCCGCACCCCGGTAATCTTACACCACCGCACGATATCACAGGCAGACCGATAAAAAAATATATCCCGAAAGGTGAAGATGTATCGGACCTCTACGAAATGATGAAAAAGAGTTATGAACTCTTAAAAAATCATCCTGTAAATATTGAAAGAATTAAAAACAGCAAACGCCCTGCAAATTCAATTTGGCTTTGGGGCGAAGGTACAAAACCGAAACTCGACAGTTTCTACAGTAAATTTTCTAAAAAAGGCAGTATGATTTCTGCCGTAGATTTATTAAAAGGTATTGCAATTTGTGCCGAAATGAACTCTGTTGATGTTGACGGTGCAAC
>JAZLJE010000253.1:0-2704 GCA_045617705.1 Ruminococcus sp. | reverse complement strand
ATGAAAGTTGATGCTTCGATTTCCACAGCGGTTGTCGAAAAGTATGCGCAGGAAAACCTCGGTATGAGCAAGGCAAGCAATTCACAAAAAGAATTTATCAGTCTGTCGGAAGGTGACAAGGCTGAACTTGGAATTAGTGCTCACAGCAACGTATTTGAGTCAATAGCAGATGCTTTTTCAAGCATTTGGTCATAACGGCCATTTTGACTTAATAAGTATGTAGAGATAAGAGTTGAGATTTCATCTTAACTCTTTTTCTGCTATTATTATGGTAAAAAATAACGACGGATTTTAAGATTTTTCGAAAGGAGGATTTACCTTGGGAGCAAATCAAAGGTTAAGAAAAAGAACAGTTTGGCTGTTGATAATCATACTTGCTTTCGGTTTCGGTGCGGTTATTGCAAGACTTGCATATCTGCAACTGATTAAAGGTGAAGAACTCCAACGAATGGCTGTCGAACAGCAGTTAACAGATACAAAAGTCAACGCAAAACGCGGTACTATCTACGACTCAAAAGGCAAAATCCTTGCACAAAGTGCGTCTGTTTGGCGAGTTGTTTTGGCACCTGCGTATTTTGAAACAGACGAACAAAGAGATTTTGTAGCAACCCGCCTTGCCGAAATACTCTCTCTTGATAAAGCACAATTATTGGAAGACACCAAAGAAAACACCTACTATGTCTCCGTAAAAAGACAGATTGAAAGTGCCGAAAAAGACAAAATTCTTGAACTTCAATCTGAACTCAGCGAAAAATACCAACTTGCAAATGTTGTTTCGCTTTTGGATGACTACAAAAGATATTATCCCTATTCCGAACTTGCATCATCCGTTATAGGCTTTACCGGTGACGACGGTCAGGGACTTTCGGGCATTGAGTTCCAGTATGACTCGAATTTGACAGGCACTCCGGGCAGAATAGTATCGGCACAAAATGCGATAAATACCGATATGCCTTTTGGATATAACCAAAATATCGGTGCAGAAGACGGACACTCAATAGTCCTTACCATTGACGAAACGATACAGAGTATAGTCGAAAAATATATGACACAGGGTATTGTTGACAACGATGTCTATAACCGCGGTGTATGTATTGCGATGGATGTTAACACAGGCGAGATACTCGCGATGGCATCCGTCAACGGCTACGATTTGAACGAACCGTTTACTTTGTCTACCGAAGAAAAAGATAAAATCAAAGACATCACCGACGAGTATCTTATGAAAAACGGTTATGTCGAAGACCCGTCAACAACGGATAAAAAGGAACTTGAAAAAATCAGAGAAACCGCAAAATCCGAAGCAGAGTCAATCGCACTCTCAAAAATGTGGCGAAACAAGGCGATAAGTGATACCTACTATCCCGGTTCTGTTTTCAAGATGATAACGCTTTCTATGGCTTTGCAGGAAAAGGTTGTAAACAAAGACTCAAGGTTTTATTGCTCCGGTGGATTTAATCTTTATGAAAAAACTATTCACTGTCACGATACAGCAGGTCACGGCTCACAAACTTATCAGGAGTCTTTGTGGCATTCGTGCAACCCTGCATTCATTCAAATAGGTCAGTTAGTCGGCGAAGAAAAATTCTGGGATTATTATCAGGCATTCGGCTTTTCCGAGAAAACGGGAATAGATTTGCCGGGTGAGTCTGACGACATCTTCTTCTCGGAAGACGGAACATTAGGTCCTGTTGACCTTGCGGTTGCATCTTTCGGACAGAACTTCTCTATCACTCCTATCCAGATGATAACCGCTTGCTCTGCCGTTGCTAATGGCGGATACCTTGTCCAGCCCCATGTTGTTAAGCAGATTTTGGACAGTGAGGGAAATGTAGTTTCCACTATAAGCACAGACACAAAACGACAGGTCATTTCCAACGAAGTATCAAAGGAAATGTGCGGTATTCTTGAAGAAAATGCAATTTCCGGTTCAGGTTCAAACGGCTATGTTGCAGGCTACCGCATAGCAGGAAAAACAGGTACTTCCGAAAAACTGAATGACTCAAACGGCGACGGAGTCGACGACTATATCGCATCCTACTGCGGTTTTGCTCCTGCAGATGAGCCGAAAATCGCAATGCTCGTATTCTACGATACACCGCTGTCGGGTAACTACTACGGTAGTGCGGTTTCCGCGCCGGTATTTGCAAATATTATGTCCGAGGTACTTCCGTATCTTGAAATAGATGCTCAATACAAAGATGACGAAATTGAAAATGTCGATGTCACAGCAGGCGCATACACAGGTATGAATATAAACGATGCAAGTGCACAGGTTGAGACAGACGGATTTAGCGTTATGATAAAAGGTGAGGGCGACACAGTATTAGCCCAAAATCCCGTAACGGGAAGCACTATCCCGAAAGGCGGTACTATTGTTCTATATACCGACGAAACAAGCGCAAACGATAAGGTAACAGTACCGAACTTTATCGGATATTCTGTTTCCGACTGCAACTATATTGCTGCAACTTACGGAGTGAATGTCAGCGTAACGGGCACTGTTTCCGCAAGCGGAGCGTCTGCAAAGACACAAAGTATTGCAGAGGGTAAAGAAGTATCACCCGGTACCGTAATAACCGTTACTTCCTCAACGGGCGGAATTAATGATTAAAATGTAGTTTTAAATAAATGAGGTGGAAAAATGATTATTGGTTTTTGGGCGTTTTGTACTGCGGCGGTAGCATTTACCATTACCGCTTTG
>JAZLJE010000252.1:0-2428 GCA_045617705.1 Ruminococcus sp. | reverse complement strand
TATGCCTGTCTTTGTGATTTCGTTAAACTCAACACGGTCGATATCATCCATATCAAGTCCCAAAAGATAGGACAAGTGCCACGAAATAGCCTCTCCCTCTCTATCAGGGTCGGTTGCAAGAAATACTTTGTCGCTATTCTTTGCTCTTTCCTGCAAATCTTTGACAAGGTCTTCTTTTCCCTCGATAATCTCGTATTTCGGTGCAAAATCATTGTTGATGTCAACGCTGAGTTTTGACGACGGCAAATCTCTGACATGTCCCATAGATGCGACAACATCATAATCTTTACCGAGATATTTTTTGATTGTTTTCGCCTTGGCAGGCGACTCAACTATTACCAAATTGGACATATTCATTACCTCCAAATTAAATCAACTTGTACATTCGACCTCTCCCCGCTTCGATAAGCCCGAAAAGTTCGAGTTCGGTTACTGCCTGTAAAACGATGTTTACGGGCAGTTTTGTGGTTTCTGCAATTTTATCTATATGAACAGGCGTGGCGGTAATTGCATAATATACAGCCTTTGCACCGTTTGAAACATTTATGTCTTTTCTGTGCTTCGGCTCATCTATTACCGACGACACTTTTTCATTACATTCTATTTTGTATTCGGGATAACAGTCAATGATATCCTTAAAAGACATTACGGGGATTGCACCGTCTTTTATAAGATTGTTTGTGCCTTCGGAATAGCGTGATGTGATATTACCCATAACGGCAAAAACATCTCTGTTTTCCGTTAAGGCACAATTTGCTGTAATAAGCGAACCGCTTTTTAAGTCTGCTTCGACAACGCAAACACCGTCAGAAAGTCCCGATATAATTCGGTTTCTTTCGGGAAAACGATATGCTGTTGACGGAGTTCCGGGTGGGTACTCTGTAATTACTGCACCGCTTTTTGATATATCTTTTCTCAAAGTTGCGTTTTGCATTAGATAAGGAAAATCAATACCGCAACCCAAAACACAAACGGTAGTGCCACCGGCTTCCAAAGCGCCTTTGTGGCAGGCTGTGTCTATGCCTAAAGCACCTCCGCTGACTATTACTACGGAAAGTTTTGCTAAACTTCCGGAAATAATATGCGATGCCATAACACCGTAGGAAGTTGCATTTCGGGTGCCTACCATACCGATAGAAAGCAAGTTATCAAAATCAGGTATAAC
Source organism: Ruminococcus sp. (assembly GCA_045617705.1). Classification (GTDB taxonomy): domain Bacteria; phylum Bacillota; class Clostridia; order Oscillospirales; family Acutalibacteraceae; genus Ruminococcoides. The sequence goes on along the minus strand of JAZLJE010000252.1, from coordinate 1,263 downwards.
TCCGCTTACATACAATACAGACGGCGGTGCGTATATATCGAAAAGTTTTTTCGGATATGATACATCGTCAAAACAGAGTATTGATATATTATTCTCATTACATTTTGAAATAATATCAAAAGAGTCTTTCAAATCAGTGTTTTGAAGTTTTGTTATCTCGTTATCGGAAAATAATCCCGACAGGCGTTTTTCGTATTCCGAAAGGTTGTAGAACTCTTCAATACTGTCGTACATTTCGAAAATACGCTTATGCTTCGGATTATTATTTCCTATTGCGTTGTTAAGCCAAATCCAATATTTCGTACTGTTCGTCATTTGCTCATTTCCCACAAAATGATACTGGAAGCAACGGCGGCGTTTAAGGACTCCGCCTTGCCACTCATCGGGATGAAAAGTTTTTCTTTGCAAGCATCGGCTACTTCTTTACTGATACCATTTGCCTCGTTTCCGATAACGACAAGTGAGGGCTTAACAAAATGTATATCCGATAACTTTTGAGCCTTGTCGTCGAGAAGGGATGCATAAGATGTGCCGAAATCGTTATATTCCTTGATAAATTCAGCCAAATCATCGCAAACTATAAAGCGGGTTCTGAAGACTGCGCCCATACTTCCCCGTACAACTTTCGGCGAATAAACATCGCAAGAACCTTTAGACAGAATAACAGAATCCACAGCAAAAGCCTCGGCTGTACGCAAAATCGTACCGAGGTTTGTCGGGTCGCTGATATTATCAAGAGCCAAAACTATTCCATTCTTATTAATTTTATCAAAGTCACCGCTTTTGTCAAGTGTTTTTACAACAAAAAGCACACCCTGTGGTGTATCGGTGTCACTTATGCCACAAAATATACGATTATCGACACAAAACGACTTTTCGGAATAAGACAAAAATTTTTCACATTCGTCTTTGTATTTATTCATCGCGTCTTCGGTAAAAAGGAAGGTGCTGACTTTCGCACCGCTTAAGACAGCGTCTTTACACAGTCTTATACCTTCACAGACAAACTCACCGCTTTGTTTTCTGTATTTTGCACTTGACAAAAGTTTTGTTATATTCTTTATAGTTTTATTTTCTTTTGTAGAAATATAATCCATATTGACCTATCTTCTTTTCAATAAATAACTGCGTTTGGTAAAACCAAACGCAGTTATAGATTATTATTATGCTTTCTTTACCTGTTCAACAAGTTTTGTGAAAGCCTCGGGATCGGAAACAGCGATTTCCGAAAGCATCTTGCGGTTTAACGCAATATCTGCTTTT
>JAZLJE010000251.1:0-6093 GCA_045617705.1 Ruminococcus sp. | reverse complement strand
TTTAAATTTATCTATGAATTAAGCGGTAACAGCGTTATGCTTACTTACGATGAAAATTGTGTCACATTAGATAAATTATAATTCCCTAAAATGTGTTATTTTTCCTTTGATATCGTTTATTATATTAGGAAAGGGGAGATGACATTTTGAAAACATTGAAAAACTTTTGCCTTGCAATGCTTGCAGGAATAATGATTTCCATAGGCGGTGTAGTATTTGTCGCCTGTGTTGATATGAAAAGCAAGATAGTCGGTTCGATTTTCTTTGCTTTGGGTTTGACAGTAATTTTGATGCAGGGATATTTGCTCTTTACCGGTAAAACTGCCTATGTATTTGAAAACAAATTGTCCTATCTGGGTGATTTGCTTCTTATCTGGCTCGGTAACCTTGTCGGCTGTATATTAGTCGGACTTTGTGTATACTTTGCTTTGCCGTCCTTGTCACAAACAGCAAATGAATTGTGTATGAAAAAAATGACTCAAACACCATGGCAGACGATTGTTCTCGGTGCTTTGTGCGGAATACTCGTTTATATCGCAGTTGATTACTACAAAACGAACAACGACAAAAATCCATTGCCCAAATTCCTTTTGATTTTTACCTGTGTTCCGATATTTATAATTTGCGGATTTGAACACTCCATTGCGGATATGTTCTATTTTGCCGCCTCGTCTGATTTGCTACTCTTTACAGGGCAGGGAATATGCTACATACTCCTCGTATCACTGGGAAATTTAGTCGGCGCGATTGTTTTCCATTCGCTGCGCAAGTTTGCACAGTCAAAAACAAAATAAGAATTTTACCGCTTAGCCTCCCCTTGTCAGGGGAGGTGGCAAGTCGATAGGCTTGACAGAGGGGCAATCAGATTTTTACCGCAGTTTACCTGCGGTTTTTTTCTGCCTTTTTGTATATATGTGTTGATATATATATTGTATTGTGATATAATAAAAAATAATTATGGGCAAATATGTACTTTTTCTGTTTGAGAGGCGATAAATATTGAGAATTCTCGGTATTGACCCCGGTTATGCAATAGTCGGTTGGGGCGTGATTGATTTTCAAAAAAATATCTCCAAGCCTGTTGCTTTCGGTGCGATTACCACAAAAGCACACACCGATTTCAATTTCCGCCTTGAGCAGATTTACGACAATATGCTCGGTATTATTGACCAGTTCAAACCGAGTGTAGTTTCTATCGAAAAACTCTATTTTACCAGCAACAAAACAACAGCGATAAAAGTTGCCCAAGCAAGAGGAGTTATCCTTCTTGCCTGTCAGCAAAAGGGAATAGAAGTTTTCGAGTATACCCCTTTGCAGGTCAAAACCGCCGTAACAGGCTACGGCAAAGCCCAAAAGCACCAGGTTATGGAAATGACAAGAAAACTCTTAAGGCTCAAAGAAATACCAAAGCCCGACGATACCGCCGACGCGTTGGCTCTTGCTATTTGCCATACCCAAGCAGGCTCTACCACATTGAAATTATTACTGAATAACGAGGGATAATTATGATATATTCTGTTCGAGGTACTTGTATACATACCGAACTTTCCGCTTGCGCTATGGCGGTTGTGGAATGCGGTGGCGTAGGCTACAGAGTACAAACTTCAATTTCTTCTTTGCAACAGATAAAAAAGGGGAGTGAAATCACCCTTTTTACATATCTTTCCGTCAGGGAAGACGCGATGGAACTTTTCGGTTTTGTCAGCAAGGCTGAACTTTCCACATTCAAAATGCTTATCGGTATCAACGGTGTAGGTCCAAAGGTCGCTATCGCGATGCTTTCTGCCTTGACAAGCGAGCAAATTGCGATGTCCGTTGCATCAAACGACTACAAAACTTTGACAAGGGCAAACGGTGTCGGGCCGAAACTTGCCCAGCGTATTGTACTTGAACTCAAAGACAAAATCAAAGGTATGGAAGTCGACACTTCCGACAGCGTTTCTATGGGTACGGTAATTAGGGATACAGGAAATATCTCAAAAGCCGTCGGCGCTTTGTCCGTACTCGGTTTTTCTTCTGCCGATGTAACACCGATTTTATCAAAACTTGACCCGACACTACCTGTTGAAATGTTAGTACAACAAACACTTCGTATGTTGAAATAAGGTGATATTATGGATTACCAAAACAATTTTGAAATGGATTTTGAAGACCGCTTGGTAGATACTTCCGAAATTCCTTCGGATGCCTATGAAATCGACAATCCCTTGCGTCCGCAGACACTCGATGAATACATAGGACAGGAAAAAGTAAAAGAAAATTTGCGTGTATTTATGGAGGCCGCAAAAAAGCGTAAAGAGCCTATCGACCACATTTTGCTTTACGGACCTCCGGGACTTGGCAAAACCACACTTGCAAAAATTATCGCCAACGAAATGGGTGTTGATTTCAGGCTCACTTCCGGTCCCGCTATTGAAAAGCCTGGAAACCTTGCTTCCTTGCTTACAAAACTCAACGAGCAAGATGTACTTTTCATTGACGAAATACACCGTCTGCCGAGAGTAGTAGAAGAAGTTCTCTATCCCGCTATGGAAGACTTTAATATCCAGATTATCACGGGCAAAGGACTTTCCGCAGACAGGATTGATATTCCCTTGCCGAAGTTCACCCTCGTCGGTGCTACAACAAGGGCAGGACAACTCACAGCGCCTTTGCGTGACCGTTTTGGTGTTGTACTGCGACTTGAAATGTATTCGCCGAAAGAACTCTCGCAGATAGTCACTCGAAGTGCAAACATACTCTCTTGCAATATCGACGAAGATGCCTCGCTCGAAATCGCTTCCCGTTCACGAGGTACACCCCGAATTGCCAACAGACTGTTAAAAAGAGTCCGTGATTTTTCCGAGATTAAGGAAGAACAATCAATTTCTCTTGATACCGCAAGAGAAGCCCTCGATAAGTTAGAGATTGACGAATTAGGACTTGACCAGAACGACAGAAGAATGTTAAACGCTATGATTAAATATTATCGTGGCGGTCCTGTCGGACTTGAAACACTCGCCGCCGCAATAGGCGAAGAAGCGGTGACGATAGAAGATGTATATGAGCCGTATCTTATGCAGATTGGCTTTTTATCAAGAACGCCCCGTGGCAGATGTGTAACTGCCGCAGCATATCAGCATTTAGGATTTGAAGTGCCCTCTGACACAGCAGCGGCGCAAGGAAGTCTTTTTGAAAATTAAGGAGGAAAATTATGGGTAGATTATTCGGTACAGACGGTGCCAGAGGTATCGCCAACAAAGAATTAACCTGCGAACTCGCTATGAATATCGGCAAGGCTGCCGCTATGGTGCTTATCAACGACGAAGTTGAGCATCCGACATTTTTGATAGGAAAGGACACACGACTTTCGGGCGATATGCTTGAAGGCGCACTTATCGCGGGACTTTGCTCTGTCGGTGCGAATGTAAAACTTTTGGGCGTTGTTCCAACTCCCGCCGTTGCCTATCTTATCGGCAAGTATAAGGCAGATGCGGGTATTATGATTTCCGCTTCACACAACCCATACGAATTCAACGGAATTAAGATTTTCTCATCCGAGGGATATAAACTCCCCGACGACCTCGAAGAAAGCATAGAAAGCATAGTAATCGACCAAAGTACGCCGTATGCCTATGCTGATTTTGACGGAATAGGCACAGTTGAAAGGGTAGAGTCCGCCGCAGATGACTATATCGAGCATGTTGTTGATACAATCGAATACGACCTTTCGGGTATGGAAATTGCCCTCGATTGTTCTAACGGTTCATCATCCGTGACAGCCGAAAAATTGTTCACAAAACTCGGTGCAAAAGTCCACATGCTCCACAATAATCCCGACGGCATAAATATCAACAAAGACTGCGGCTCAACCCACATGGAAAGCCTTATGCAGTATGTAAAGGATAACAACCTCGATGCAGGTCTTGCATTTGACGGTGATGCCGACAGATGCCTTGCCGTTGATGACAAAGGTCAACTTGTTGACGGTGACTACATCATCGCTATCTGTGCTCTTGATTTAAAGAGTCAGGGCAAGTTAAAGAGAAATGCAGTCGTCGGTACAGTAATGACAAATATGGGCTTTAACAAGTTCTGCGAAGCAAACAAAATGAACTTTGTTTCCACCGCTGTCGGTGACAGATATGTTTTGGAGGCAATGCTTCGAGAAGGCTACAACATCGGCGGTGAGCAAAGCGGTCATGTTATCTACCTTGACTATGCAACAACCGGTGACGGCGAACTCACAGGCGCTCATTTGTTGAGTCTGATTAACCGCAGAAATGCAAAACTTTCTTCAATAGCAACTCTTATGGAACGCTATCCTCAAGTCCTCATCAATGTAAAGATAACAAACGAGGGCAAAGTGCGTTTCTATACAGATAAAGAGATAAAAACAGCAATAAAAAGTATTTCCGAAACTTTGGGTGACAGGGGAAGAGTCCTTGTCCGTGTTTCGGGTACAGAGCCACTTGTCAGAGTAATGCTCGAAGGAGAAGACTATGATGAAATTGAGCCTTTGGCACAGAAGATGGCAAATATTATTAAGGGAAGACTCGGATAATGCGCGTTTCTGATAAATGGACAGACTACGAACTTATTGATACATCTCAAGGTGAACGCCTTGAGAGGTGGAAAGATATTATCCTCATCCGTCCCGACCCGTCTGTAATTTGGAATACCGAAAAGAAAAATCCCTTGTGGCACGATGCCCACGCAAGGTATTGCCGTTCAAATTCGGGCGGAGGACATTGGCAGGTTTATAAGAAAATCCCCGATGTGTGGAAAATGCGTTATGAAAACCTTGTTTTCAATGTAAAGCCAATGGGATTTAAACATACCGGTATTTTCCCCGAACAGGCAGTAAACTGGGATTTTGCGTCGGATATTATAAGAAAATCCGACAGACAACTCAATGTGCTGAATTTGTTCGGATATACAGGCTGTGCAACTCTTGCCTGTCTTAACGCAGGTGCAAAAGTCTGTCATGTTGATGCCTCAAAAGGTATGGTAGCATGGGCAAAGGAAAACAGCGTCGAATCAAAATTATCCGATAAGCCCGTACGCTGGCTCGTAGACGATTGTATCAAATTCGTAGCGAGGGAACAAAGGCGTGGCAATAAATATGACGCTATCATTATGGACCCACCGTCTTACGGTCGCGGTCCGGGCGGCGAAGTTTGGAAATTGGAAGAGAATTTATTTTCTTTATTAGAATTATGCAAAACCGTTTTATCGGATAATCCCGCATTCTTTATATTGAATTCCTACACAACGGGGCTTTCTCCGTCTGTAATGGAATATATGCTGGGTACAATACTTTTGAAAGATTTCGGCGGAAAAGTCAGTTCAAGCGAAATAGGGCTGAAAGTAACGCAAACTAATATGATTTTGCCCTGTGGCTCAACCGCAATTTGGCAAAAAAATTAAGGAGATATCATTGGATTTCATCACAGCACAAAATCTATCTTTTCGATATGATACAGAATATTCACAACTGAAAAACGATGGGCATAAAAAAGTGCTTGATGATGTATCTCTCAACATAAAAAAAGGAGAGTTTGTTGCTATTGTCGGGCATAACGGCTCCGGAAAAAGCACTTTGGCAAAGCAGTTCAACGCTATGCTTGTTCCCACATCGGGAAAACTTTTTGTAGACGGTATCGACACAAGCGATGAAAGCCGTTGTTATGATATTCGCAGAAAAGTCGGACTCGTTTTGCAAAATCCCGACAACCAACTTGTTGCAAGTATTGTCGAGGAAGATGTAGCCTTCGGACCTGAAAATTTAGGTATTGAGCCTCAACTTATCAGAGAGCGTGTAGACTCTGCTCTCAAAGCGGTAGATATGTATGAATACCGCACCTTTGCTCCGCACAAACTTTCCGGAGGACAAAAACAGCGTGTAGCAATCGCGGGTGTTATCGCTATGCAGCCCGACTGTATCGTTCTTGACGAGCCGACAGCAATGCTTGACCCAAGCGGTAGAAACGAAGTAATAAAGACGATAAAAAGGCTCAACAAAGAAAGCGGTATCACCGTTGTTTTGATAACTCATTTTATGGAAGAAGCCGTAAACGCGGACAAAGTTTTTGTTATGGACGGCGGAAAAAT
>JAZLJE010000250.1:0-4612 GCA_045617705.1 Ruminococcus sp. | reverse complement strand
TTGACCGTCAAAAATCATATAAAATGGGACTAACGAGCCTATAAACTTTTTTTCACGAATAATTTTTATTTTTCTCATAATACTTTCCTCTTTAAAACTTATACATAAATGTGTAAATATATCCCGTAAAAAGTTCCATTTCTGTAGTAATATTAATATGATAATTATTTGTATCTGCAGGAATTGTACAACAATTGCTATATATATATCTTTTCTCATCCGGAAGATATGCATAAACTTGAAATGTATGTGAGCCATTACTTATTTCATAGGTTTCGTCAAATTTTTTGTTGATTTCAATTGACGTATTTTGTTGACCGTCAAAAATCATATAAAACGGAACTAAAAAACCGAATTTTCGTTCACGTGTTATCCTAAGATATCTTGTCAATATTTTCTCACCTTTCAAATACTAAATCATCTTATTTTGAAGATATTGGATTAATTCACAATAGCCACTATAGTCAATTTCTAGATATTCAAATTCTTTTCCATTATGTATCACTAATACTGCATAAGTTGTAGTACTCATCTTTAATTTTTTGACATATCCTTCGAGATAAACTCTTCTATATTCAGGACTCCATGTATCAATTATTTCCTTGATTCTTTTTACATTATCTTGACAAATTTTATTTTTCTTGTCTTCTTTAGCTTTATATTCAATATGTTCTCCGTATTTTACGATAGCAACGATAACAATAATAATTGCAAAAATTATCAATCCAACAATCAGTATGGTTTTTCCAACATTAACGGCGGTGTCTATGGATTCTTCTATCTGTCTTAGCATAATTTAATTTCTCCAAATTTTTCAATATAAATCAGGTACATAAACCTTATAAGGTTTATGTACCTATGGAATTTACTTAAAATATCCGCAGTGTTCATATGGGGACATTGCTGTTCTGTGATAATTGCAATATCCTCCGGCGTTGTAAGATGTATCTCGGGTATAATACATACAATACCTACATTCTTTAGCCATTAATTAATGCCTCCTTTACTAAAGATTAATATTGAAAATTCAAGTATTCCGTATTGAATAAGTTCTTTCACTATTATCACCTGCAAAATCAATATACGAAAATTATATACTATAGAGCACATTATGTCAACACTATAATGCATAATTTGTGCTTTTTAGTGCATTGTAATAGCAAGGTTTTGTATATTATGATAAACATATAACTACCTTTAAGGCAGGTTTATGCTTATGAAACGAGAATTATTGAATAAACAAATCGGAATAAATATTCGCAAATTTCGCTTATTGAACGATTTAAGTCAAGAAAATCTTGCACTGTCTGCTGGTATATATCCGGCATATCTTGGTCGCCTTGAAAGAGGAGAAAAATGTCCTACAGTAGATACTTTGCTAAAAATCAGCGACGCACTCAATGTTTCAATAAGTGATTTATTGTCTTTTGATAATACAAAAGATGCGTTAGATTCTGAAATAATACACAGAATAGAAAGGGCAGTTATAAATATACCTTTGGAAAAAAGGAAAGAAGCAGTTAGTATATTAGAAGATATAGCAAATATATTAAAATAACATAACCCCTCACGATTAAAAACCGTGAGGGGTTTACTTATGTAATCAAATATTAAATGCTTTTTTTAAGAAGGCTTTGCCGTAGTTTGTGATAAATCTTTCGTTGGCGGTTTTTATGATTTCTTCCGTTTTTGTACCGCTTTCTTTGAATGTGACTATCATATCCGCTTCAATCAGTATTTGGTGGTCAAGTCCCGTTATGCGGTCATAAGAATGAAGATTTTCGATAATATGGCAAACCCGCAGGGCGGTGTCGTCGTCAACATCGCAGGAAATGAGAATTTCCTTTGCCGTCTGCACCTTGTCTTCGCCCTCGATTTCGTGCATAAGTGCGGCAAGTTCCAAATATTCCTGCGTTATCTCGGGGAGTTTTTCAAGTTCGCCGATGGATTTTGCTATCGTGTATACTCGCACGAAGTGTTGTATTTTTTCGGCGTCACCGTCAAAATGTGTTTTCATTTTTAATGCAACATCATTTACGCTTTTGTTCATTTTTGTATTCCTTTATCGTTTTTCTTATATATGAGAAAGTTTCGTCTTCGCCTTTTTCAGAGAGCATAGTAAGCAAAAATTCAATTTTCTCTGATGTTTTCGGGTGAATAAATCCCTCTCGCCTTACATCACCGCTTTTGAAATAAATCAGAGGGGATTTATCGGTATAGTTTTTGCCCTGATATATTTTGCTTGCGGCAACGCGGTCACAAAACATTTCTACAATAAAGTTGTAGGGCATTTCGATAGGGCGCATAATTTTGTCGTATGGGGAATAGTCGCGCCAGTATTCGTAGTGGTGGCGGTTTCGTCCCATATGATGTACCCACGCTTTTGAGTAGCCGAAAAGTTCACGCTCTTTGTCGTTGGGTGAGCGGTCACCCTGAAAGTACTTTGCTCCCGGCAAAAACTCTGTCGGCGAATACTTTGACAAATCGTGCCTTAATCCCTGAAAGAATATGCCCGCTTTTTTGCAGTTTTTTATTACTTCGTGGCGGTGTTTTGTTATTGTTTTAAAGTGTTTGAATGCTTTTCCCATATATTCCCTCAATTTGAGTTTCTTTATATATTATATGATACAGTGGCTCGATTTACAAGTGTCAGCGGGCAAAATATACGCTGACTATGATAATCACAGCGCCGATAATCTGTCCCGTCGTAAAACTTTCGCCGAGGATAAGCACACCGGCAAGAATGGAAATAACGGTTGTGAAATTTGCAAAGATAGATGCTCTTGATACCGAGATGCGGGAACTTCCGTAGTTGAGCAGTAAGAAAGCCATAACCGAAGACACAACGGAAAGATAGATGATACTGTACCAAAATGTAGGTTGTGCAAACGCCGAAAAAACAAGGGTGTCATACTGACCGTAGCATTGAATAACGGATAAAAGGATATAGAATATACTGCCGACCAAAAACATAACATAGGTGCGTTCAACGGCGTTGTATGAGTCGCCCGATTTTTTGCTGAAAACATAGAACATTGCACCGGCTATTACCGCAATTAAAAGGGAAACAACACCTTTTAGCGAAGATGTCATATTCTCTGCACCGAGGGTGGTAATCGCAACGCCGATAACAGAAAATACGGCAAAGATAATCTGTTTTGCACTTACCTTTGAACGCATAATAAGCATATCAAAAATTACGCCCGCTATCGGAATAACCGCGATGATAACTCCCGCAAAGGCGGACGAGGTGTAAACAATACCGTAGTTTTCGGCAACGAAGTAAATAACAGGCTGAAACAGCGACAAAAGCAGAACATCCTTTTTCGGCTTTCCTTTCAGCGAAAATTTTATAAGCGGGGTGCCGTCTGCTTTTTTTATTTTTCGCCCGATAAGTACGATAATATTCAGCACCAAAAAAGCAACGCTAAAGCGTACCGCTATCAAAACACAGGGAATTGTTATTTCGAGTGCAAGTTTTGAGAAAAGAAAACTAAGCCCGAAAATAGAATTTCCGAGCAGTACCGCGATTATCGCTTTGTTTTCATTTGTTTTGCTTTTGATTTTGTTATTCATAATTTCTCCGTACTATATCGGCGCTGTTGCTGGGATAAAATTTCTGCTTATGCCGTAGATAAACCATACGATAATAAGTATATACCAAAACCATTCATTTTGTAAAAAAAGATAAAATTTTACATTAAAAAGTCCTAATATATACCATATATAAAAGACGGCGTAGAGCAGTATAAAGACAAGCACCATTGCATTTTGCCTTATCGACAGCAAGATGTCACCGTTTGTCAAGGCAATAACCGACCTTGTCATTCCGCACGCGGGACAGTAAAACCCGAAAAGTGTCAGCGTAAAGCAGGTTGAATTCGAATTATGAGCGTCAAAAAATTTTGCTCCGAAATACGCCAAAACAAAAAGAACTACAGGGGAAATTATTATTAAAATTTTCAAAGCGGTTTTAAAAAAAGATTTTTTCATAGTAAGTAAAAAAGGCAGGCAAGGTGTGCCCGCCAAAGATGTTAATTAGTAATATCTTGGATAGTAAGTGCTGATATATGCGTTTGATACTACTCCCGTTGCAAAAAGGATGAGATATACTGCCCAGAAAGCAAGGGCAATAATGGAAATGACGATACCCGCTGTAGCAAGTGGGTTGTTCTGCTTTTTCCTTGAACGAGAGATAAAACCGAATATCAAACCGAGTACAGAGCAAACAGAACCGCAACAGAAAAGCGATACTATACTCAATACAAAAGATGCAATAGCAAAACCTTTTGAGTTGTCTTTCTCTATCGGTGTTGTGTAGTCATAGGGTGACATCGGCTGAGCATATTGTTGTCCGTTATATGGTTGCTGATTGTACTGCTGATTTTGACCGTATTGTTGATAGCCGTTCGGATTTTGTCCGTACTGCTGGTTGTATGGTTGCTGTGGGTTTTGTCCGTACTGTTGCTGCGGATTTTGTCCATACGGCTGATTATACTGTTGTTGGGGATTTTGCGGATTATTTTCAAAATTGTTGTTATCGTAATTTTCGCTCATAATATTACCTCCGTTTTCTGCTATAAATCTACAACATCAAACTATGTTTGTCAAC
>JAZLJE010000249.1:0-2220 GCA_045617705.1 Ruminococcus sp. | reverse complement strand
TTTTCTTCTATCGGGAGAAGTTCACGATATCTCCACATCGTTTCGTCTTCGCGATTTTTGAGGACATTAATATTGAATATTGTTTTAATATAGTCATAATCGTAAATAACATCGAGAATACCGCCACATTCACAGGTGGTGATGTCGGCTTTTGCTTCGTATTCTTTACCGCATTTTACGCATTTACAACATTTTACATTTTTCATATTATACCTGCTTATTATTTGAGTATGCCTACTTCGTCGTTGAAAGCCTTTATAAGTTCGTCGAGTTCGTCACATTGTTTGTGAACTTTATCCCATGTGCCTTCGGTGTCGTACCACAAAGCGTTGAGTTCTTCGACAGTTCTGCCCTGCTGTTCAACCCATGTGTAGTACTTAAGGTTGTGAATACGCTTTCTTTCTGCGTATGTCAGTTCAAGCAGGTTATCGGTCTTAAGAGAAAGCATGTGAACATTGTGGTCGAGTTTTGCATCAGTCAACGAATATGCACCGTACATTTCGTTGAGTTCTTCAATTCTTGACTGATACATAACAGCACTGTCTGTAAGTACAGTACCGAGAACATCATGCTCAGTAAATTCATAGTATTTTGCCATTTTGATACAGCAGAGGATGTTTGCAATACCGGAGATACCGAGCCACGAAAGTATTTCAACAAAATCTTTGTTAAGTCCCAGTTCTTCTACAAGATATTTTTTACCTTCTTCGCAGTTGAAAAGACGCAAGAGTCTTTGTGAGTCTTCGTCGTCGATAGCGATAGCCATATCGGTATTCTTAACATTGTGAATAAACGGAATGTGTTTGTCGCCGATACCTTCGATTCTGTGACCGCCGAAACCGTTGTTTAAAATGGTGGGGCATTGCAAGGCTTCGCCGACACCGAGTTTTAAGTTCGGATACTGCTCTTTGAGGTAGTCGCCTGCACTCATTGTACCTGCAGAACCTGATGTAAAGCAAGCACCCGAGAAACGGTCACCGTCGTTTTTGATTGCTTCAAAAACATCACCCAAAGCGTGACCTGTGACATTGTAGTGCCAAAGCGGATTTCCCATTTCTTCGAACTGGTTGAAAATCATAACATCGTCGCGCTGTTTAAGTTCCCAAGTTTTATCGAAAATTTCTTTTACATTTGACTCACAACCGGGAGTTGCGATAACTTCTCCTGCTATTTTAGAAAGCCAATCAAAACGCTCTTTGCTCATTTCGGCAGGAAGAATGGCGATAGAGTCGCAGGCGAGAAGTTTTGAGTTGAAAGCACCGCCACGGCAGTAGTTTCCGGTAGAGGGCCAAACTGCCTTGTGCTTTGTTGCATCGAACTGACCTGTTACAAGTCTCGGTGCAAGACAGCCGAAAGATGCGCCGACTTTGTGGCATCCTGTGGGAAACCATTTGCCGACCATAGCAAAAATTCTTGCCTTAACGCCGGTGAGTTCACTCGGCAGTTCTATAAAATTCGGGACATCTTGGAAAAGTCCGCCCGATTCTTTTGCTTCGTTTTTCCATGTAATTCTGAAAAGGTTTACAGGGTCAACATCCCAAAGACCTGTTTTTGACAATTTGTCTTTGATACTCTGTGGAATGGTGTCGGGGTTTTGCATCTGTTTTATTGTAGGGATAATTACATTATTCTCCCTTGCTTTTTCAATATTGTGACGCAAGCCCTCTTTGTTAATTTTGAAATCAATCATTTTTGTCCTCCTGTTTTATATCTATGTAAGAATATAGGGTAAACTTGGAAATGCCGAAATACTTGCTTATCTTGTCGCCCGACTTGGTAATGAGCAAAGCACCCTTGTCGTTTAGGTAGCGGATTGCTCTTATCTTGTCCTCTTTGTTCATAAGCGAAGCGGGTTTTCCGATAATTTGAACCGACTCCCATATAAGCGAGTCAAGAAGTTCGTTGACATTCGGCGTGATTTTCTTCGGCTCTGAGTTTGAACTGTCTTTCGGTGTGATAATCTCGTTTATCGAAGATGCGGCAACACTCAAAGCGGTGATATCGTGGTTTATCGAGAAAATCGCAATAACATTTTGATTTTCGTCTTTGATGTAAACGGTGGAAGATTTGAGGACTTTTCCGTTTTCGGATTTGGTAAAATATCCTCTGTGGTCTTGTTGTCCGTGCTCATTTGCTTTTGAAAGTTGTTCGAGTACGACAGCAGAAGCACCGTCACCGATTTTTCTGCCTGTAACATGGCCGTTTTCGATGTAGATAATC
>JAZLJE010000248.1:0-7703 GCA_045617705.1 Ruminococcus sp. | reverse complement strand
CACAATTACTTTAAAGCAGAGCGACGGCAAGGGCGGGTTTATCGACAACTCGCTTGTTATCACCATTTCGGCAGAAGTCAAACCGGCAGAGAAAATCCTCGGTGATGTTGACAAGGACAAAGTCCTTTCTGTTATGGACGCGACTTGTATTCAAAAATGGCTTGCAATGATTATCGGCGACGACGACCTCGACCTGTCGGTAGCCGACCTTGACAAAGACGGCAATATCACCATCATGGACGCCACCCAAATCCAAAAAATCCTCGCAGGAATGGATTGATAGATATAAAAAATAACACCCGTAGGTGAGTTCTCATCTACGGGTGATTTTATTGCAGTATTTTCAGTTTCATATCGAAGAGCAATTCGTTTGTATCCATAAGCGACATATTGTGATAAACGGAAAAAATGATGACCGAATCTCGCAAATCTCTCGGATAAAGTTCGCTGTATCCGCATTTTTTCAGCACTTGTCCCATTTCATCAAGCGTAAGTTCAAGCCCGAAACAAAGCATAATGAGTTTATCTCTTGAGGGCTTTTTCTCGCCGCCGATTATCTGGTACGCGTAGTGGCGTTCTATCTGCGATTTTCGTATGACTTCACTTTTTGTCAGTTTTTTGCTTGCAATAAAGAACTCAATAATTTCCGGCAGGGATTCAAAGAATATTTCGCTGTGGTTATCGGAAAAATATTCTTCAAGCGTCTTTTTGCTTTTTAGGGATTTCAGCAATTCTTCTGTAGTTTTTTTCATTTTCTTTACCTGTTGATTTTATAGTTTTTATAAAATATAATGGATATGGTAATATGCTAATAATACATTGAAAACAAAATTTTTACAAGGGGCAGTAATGACCGATACACAAAAGTTTGCTTTATGGCAAAATGATGAGATATCAAAATTGAATAACAATACTTTTGTCGTAAGAAACAGGATAAGCGGGCAACTGATGATAAAGCGTATTTTGAGCAAAGACAGTTTCGAAGTTATGCAAAAAGTCAGCCGTGTTTCCTGTAAATATCTTATGAAAATTTTTGATGTTGCTGTTATCGACAACAGATGTGTCTGCCTTTGCGAATACATAGACGGGATTTCGCTTTATGACAGAGTTGAGCGTTACGGCACCTACACCGAAAAGGAAACAAAAGCCATTATGCTTTCTGTGTGCGAGGGGCTTTCTGCTTTGCATAGCAACGGAATAGTTCACCGTGATATAAAACCTGAAAATATTATGATTGACCGAAACGGAAATATCAAAATCATTGACTATGATATAAGCAGAGAAGTTAAAAAGGAAGCAAATCAAGATACCGAAATTCTCGGCACTGTCGGCTATGCTTCTCCCGAACAATTCGGCTTTTCTCAAACCGATGACAAAGCAGATATATATTCCTGCGGAGTTTTGATAAACTTTCTTTTGACAGGAAAACTGATTAACGAAGAAATTTATCAAGGCTTTTTCACGCCGATAATAGAAAAATGCACCGAAATAGACAAAGATAAACGGTATATAAATATCTCACAACTCAAATCGGCAATACTCGGCAAAAAAACAGACGACAGAAAGTATCGTCCGCTCCCCGGCTTTCGCGGAAAAAGTGTATTGCTGAAAATTTTTATGACGATTATTCTTTCGTGCTATTTCTTTTTCGAGTTTTACTATATTTATGCGGTAATAACTCAAGACGCCGGAGTAAGTGCGGACCCCTTGTATATTCAAATATGCAATTTCCTTATTATCTTTGTTTTCTTTACGGGACTGCCTTATATTCTGTTCGGCGATGTCGGACGACTTGCACGCAAACTTTGCAAAAAAGACGAGGAAAAAGGCAGATATATCGAAAAGGCTTTGGGGATTTTATCTATTGTTATCGGAATAGTAATCCTTTTTACTGTTGTAGTTTAGAAAATAATATCACAATTTAAAAATAAAAGTGTATGCTGACAGCATACCAATAACAAAAGTAACTATGTAATTATAATCATAGTTGCTTTTTTATTTACGGCAACAAATAAGGAGGTAAATTATGATTTGTCCGAAATGTAACACAGAACAAAGCGGAAAATTCTGTAACAACTGCGGAGCACCGCTTGAAATCGCACAGCCCGAAATCAAAGAAAATGTAAATCCCATAGAAAGCAATAACCAAACAAAAGAACCTATAACCCCGATACAAAATATACAAAATAACACACCCTATACTCCTGTTATGCCACAAAGCACAAAAGTGAAAAAACCGATTTTTAAAAGAGCGTGGTTTTGGATACTCTTAATTATTGTTGTTATAATAATCCTTGCGGTAGTTGTTCCGTCTGTCCAAAGTTGTAACAGTGATAAAAGATTGCAGGAAATAAGAATTGCATCAGCAGTTGATTCTTGGCCTCAAAGCGGACTTGCAAAATTGTTGCCCGAGCCGAAATCCACAGCATTGGACATCAATGAAAACGATGAAAAATCATTTTCGGCAGATGTTTTGAAAACTTCAACTTCCGACTATAACGAATACATAGACGAATGTCAGAAAAACGGCTTTACAGAAGATGTTTTTACAACTGATACTCATTTTTCGGCAGAAGATAAAAAAGGCAACAGTTTACGCCTTTATTATGATGAAAAATACAGCGAAATGAGTATTTCTCTTGATTCGTATTTAAAAGCAGAAAATAAAGATACCGAATCATCAAAAACCGAATCAAAGGCAGAATCAAAAGCAGAGTCCAAAGTCGAATCCAAAGCGGAAGAAAAGAAATCGAACGACAGCCAAAGCGTAACCGTTTCTTTCAAAGAAATGCTTGACGAATACGAAGCATTTATGAATGAATATTGCGACTTTATGGAGAAATATAAGAATTCCGGAAATGCTGCCGAGTTACTCAACGATTATCTTGATTTTATGAATAGGTATACAGAGTTCACAAAGAAAATAGATAATGTTGACGAAGACAGTTTATCAGAAGCAGACCTTGCATATTATCTTGAGGTAACACAAAGAGTAACAAAAAGATTAGCAAGCATATCACAGTAATCGTTTGACAAAGCACCGGTTGGGGTGTACTATTTAGAAAAAAACAAGGCGGTATAAATATGGTTTGTCCGAGATGTCAATCACAAAATGTCAGCGTTACTTTAGAAACAACCTCAATGAAAACAAGAAACAGGGGCAGAGGTTGCCTTTGGAGTTTGGGAAGAACTCTTTTGATTATATGTACCTGCGGACTTTGGCTTCTTGTTGGTAGGTCAAAAGGAAAATCTAATACAAAGGTAGAAAACCATACTGTTTGCCTTTGTCAAAACTGTGCTTATAAATGGTATTTAGACTAAAAAATTTACCCGTAGATGACTTTTTCATCTACGGGTGATTTTTATATTTAATTACAGGCACATGCGATAGATTTTTTCAACATCTTCGGGGGTGAGGACTTTTGGTCCGTTGATAACAGACCCTTTGCAGGAATGTTCTGCCATAACCTTGAAATGTTCTTCATCTATCGAAAGGCTCGTAAGTGTGCTTGACAGTTCAAGCGTTTCAAAACAGAATTTTGAGAGAGCGTCTATCGCTTTCTTTGCGTCTTCTGTTGCATTTCCCGTTTGCGGTACTTCAAAGACTTTTTCGCCGAAGCGTGCTATCGCGGGGGCGGTGGTGTCGTCGAGAATATAAGTTAGCCACCTCGGGGCGAGAATAGCAAGTCCGTGACCGTGGGTGATGTCGTAGTACGCCGAAAGTTCATGTTCCATAGCGTGGCATGCGCAGTCGTGCAAAGTTCCGCCGTCGAGAACATCGTTGAGTGCCATAGATGATGCCCACATCAGGTTTGCTCTTGCTTCGTAGTCAGTCGGCTCTTTCATTGCAATAGGTGCGTATTTTACAACACAACGCATAACCGCTTCCTGAAATTCAAGCATAAGGTCAAAGGTGTTTTCGCCTGCAAGATAGTAGTTATCAAGCACATGGTTGAAGATATCAAAAGCACCGCAGGCTGTCTGGTATTTCGGCAGGCTGAAAGTAATTTCGGGATTTTCGAAAGCACAGACGGGAAGAAGATTTGTACCGCCCAAGCCGAGTTTTTCGTTTGTTTCCATATTCGAGATAACAGCCCATCTGTCCATTTCCGAGCCTGTTGCCGCGTTGGTCAAAACTGCGATAAGGGGCAGGGCTTCTCCTTTATAAAAACGCTGTTTTACGATATCCCAGCAGTCGTCTGTATCTGCTTTTGCTGTTGCTGCAATCGCCTTTGAACAGTCGATTGTCGAGCCGCCGCCTACTGCAAGGATGAGGTCGATTTTGTTATCTTTACAGATTTTTGCGCCTTTGTTTGCTGTGGTGTGGCGTGGGTTCGGTTCTACTCCCGAAAGTTCAAAAACTTCGATTTTTTCACCGTTTAACAGAGAAATTATTTCATCGTAAAGACCGTTTCTCTTGATAGAGCCACCGCCGTATACGAGAAGAACTTTTGTGCCGTACTTTTTGATTTCATCGCAAAGATGACAAAGTTGATTTTTGCCGAAATAAATTCTGTCGGGATTGTAAAAAACAAAATCTTTCATACTTTTGCCTCCTGTTTTTTATATAGTATTATTCAAAATTAGGAATAATTGAGAATATCAGTCTTTCTTTTTGTAGAATGAAAGCCTTGACGGATGTCGCTCAAAATAATCTTTTGTTTCTTTGGATACAACACCGCCGAGCAGGAACAGTGCAACAAGGTTCGGGAACGCCATAAGTCCGTTGAATATATCTGCGATATTCCATACAGCCGCAACTGTGAGGTACGGTCCGATGAATACTGCACCGATGTAGAGTATGCGATAAATCAAAAGGACGGGTTTGTTTCCGTTTGTGAGGTATTCAAGACATCTTTCGGCGTAGTAGTTCCAGCCGAGTATTGTCGTAAACGCAAAGAACGCAAGACAAAGCATAAGGATAATAGAAGAAACCTGTGGATTAAACGGAAGTCCGTGTTGCCACGCGTAGGTAGTAACTTCAACGCCCTCAAGCACTTTACCTGTAATTTGGGGGTTCCACGCGCCTGTGATAACGATTGAAAGTCCTGTCATTGTACAGATGATAATTGTGTCGATGAATGTACCTGTCATTGTAACAAGTCCCTGGCGAACAGGCTCGTTTGTCTGGGCGGCTGCCGCCGCGATAGGAGCACTACCCATACCGGCTTCGTTTGAGAAAATACCTCTGCCGATACCTTTTTGCATTGCGATTTTCAGTGTAAGACCTACGATAGCCCCGCCGACAGCCTCAACATTGAAAGCACTTTTTACAACAAGAGCAATCGCAGCGGGGATTTTTGTGATATTGCAGAAAACGATGATGAGCGCAAATACAACATAAGCAATAGCCATAAAGGGAACAACTACCTCGCTGACCTTTGCTATTCTTTTGATACCGCCGATGATAACGAGTGCCGCAAAGAGTGTGACGACAACGCCTGTTATTACGGTTGCCCATGAATAGTCAAGACCGTTTATACTAAATGCAATATTTGTATTTTCCGGGTCAAAGAAATGTTTTACCGCTGTTGTGATACCGTTAATCTGTGTGATTGTACCGATACCGAGAAGACCTGCCAACGCACCGAAAAGAGCAAATAGTTTTGCAAGCCATTTGTAGCCTTTTCCGAGGCCTTTTTCGATGTAGTAGAAAGGACCGCCGAGATAGTGGCCGTCGCCTTTGTCTTCACGAAATTTTACGGCGAGCAGACCTTCGGCATATTTTGTTGCCATACCGAAGAAAGCGGCAATAAGCATCCAGAAAAGCGCACCCGGACCGCCTGCACAGATAGCAGTAGCAACGCCGACGATGTTACCTGTTCCGATTGTAGCGGAAAGTGCAGTACACAACGCGCCGAATGAAGTAACTTCGCCTTTGCCGTTGTCTTCGTTTTTGACCATAAATTTCAGGGCTTTTCCGAGATGGAATATCTGTACTCCACCCGAAGCAAAGGTCATAAAAATTCCGACAACAAGTATCGCAATAATCAGTACCCAACCCCAGACATAGTCATCAACGGTGGTGATAATGTCATTAAAACTCATAATACCCTCCAAAGTTTTTGTAGATTTTATGCACAAATAATAAGAAATATTTTATTTCATTCTACAGTATAGCATAAAAAATACGGAATAGGTAGTGACATAATTGTAATCTGACTTGACAATATCGCCATAAAATGATAGAATAATTCCCGCACGAAAGAACTTGTGCAAAATTGAAGATATAGGGGTATAGCTCAGTTGGTAGAGCAGCGGTCTCCAAAACCGCGTGCCGAGGGTTCAAGTCCTTCTGCCCCTGCCAAGCTCAAATCCTTGAAAATGGCTTGAATAAGCCGTTTTCGAGGATTTTTCTTTCAACACAAAGATTTTACTAAGCTTGAAAGTGTACTGTTTTCTATCATTTTTCTATCAATTAGTTGTTTGCTTGGTGTTTATTTATTGTAGAAAACAGTAGAAATCATATTGGAGCAAGGCTGTTTGCTATTGCCATCTTTGAAGTTTTGTCAATATGAGCATAAAATTTTAATGTGGTTGATGAACTGCTATGACCTAACCATTGTGCGACCTGTACGACTGTAAATCCATCATTAAGGAGATTACTTGCTACGCTGTGTCTTAAGTCATGAAAACGAATCATAGGCAAATCAGTTTTTTCAATTGTTTTGTGAAAAGTCCTGCTAAGATAGTTAGGAGAAATCTCTTTACCATTATCAAAGGTACAAACATAGTCATTTATATGGTAAGCACTTCCGAGAAGCACTCGGCGTTCTTTTTGAAGATTTCTATGTTTGAGCAAGACTTCTTTAACTTGTGGTGTCATTGGTAAAGTACGATTACTGCTTTCAGTTTTTGTTTCTGAGGTATAGTTACTCTCTCCGATAATATCTTTTGTACACTGTTGCAGCGTTTCTCTTATCCAAATCGTTTCGTTTTCAAAATCAATATTATGCCATTTTAGACCTAAAACTTCACTTCTTCTCAAACCATAGACTGAGGCTAAAAAAGTGGGTATGTAAATTGGTGAACCCTTTACAGTTTCAATAAGTTGTTTAATCTCACTCCGATTTAAAAATTCAGATTGAAAATTTTCTGTTGATTTTGGTGTTTTTGCTGCTGTTGCAGGGTTTGTGCTTATTAGTCCTTTTTCTACTGCATCTGAAAGTGCTTTCGAAATATTTTGGTGAAGGTGTTTTATGGTAGTAACGCTGATCGTTCCGATTTTTAACCTATAATAGGTACTTAATTCAAACGGTTTCAATTCTTGGAGTTCTACATTTAAGGCTCTGAAATAAGGAATAATGTGGTTTTCCATATTTCCTTTGTATCCTCTGAATGTGTTTGGGCGTACTTGAGTTTTTATTTCATCTAACCATTTTGTAAAATACTCGTGTACTTTAATGTTTGTATAGTATTTTACATTTTTATTGTCCCATTCAACACATAAATCACGCAATAACTTTTCTGCTTTTCTTTTGTTATTCTTTTCGGAATAACCAGTTGAAATCCATTTCGGTTTGCGTTTTCCTGAACAGTCATATAAATTCAGAACAGCATAATATTTTCCATTCTTAACCGCTAAAAATCCTGTTGTCGGCATTATTTCCTCCTTTCAAAAAAGCCGACCAATGTTCAACAATATAATTATATCGCTGCAGGTCGACTTTATCAATTATGCGATTTGATTATTTTCTAAAAAT
>JAZLJE010000247.1:0-3132 GCA_045617705.1 Ruminococcus sp. | reverse complement strand
AGAAATAGAGCAAGAAAAAGAGCAAAAGGAAAAAACCCCGCCGAAAAATATGCTCGTTATTATTCAACTTGTTATCTGTCTTATTATTGCGATAGCGGTTTTTCTTTTGAAAACTACCGACTGCGAGTTTTATCGTAATTTTGTAAAATGGTACAACGAAGAACTGCAAAAAACTCTTATAAGTTCACAGCAGATTGAGAAAATTGATCTAAACAGCATATTTTTTAAAGCAACTCCCGATTCTGCAACAAAAGATGAAATTTAGGTTATTTTCCGTTGATTTTTTTCTTTCTTTTCCTGCTGTTGCCTTTATGAGTTGCGTTCTGATTTTTGATAAAAGCGGTAGGATATTTGCCTGCTTTTTTGCGGCTATGCTCCACGAAATAGGGCATTTGCTGTGTATGCTGTTTCTCGGCTACAGACCGCAAAGCATAAAACTATCCGTGTTCGATGTTGCAATAGTATCTAACGGCGAAAAACCGTTTTCACATTCGCTGTTGATTACGCTTTTCGGCGTGGTCTTTAATTTCTTTTTTGGAATTATATTTTTGCCGTTCAACCGAAATTTATCTTATGCCCAGTTTGCAATAGGGCTTTTTAATCTTATGCCCGTAAAGTCGCTTGACGGCGGTGATGCATTATCGCTGTTGTTACAACAAAAACTCTCATACACTATGACCGAAAAAATACTTTTTACCCTGACACTTGTTTTCTCGGTAACACTCGTTTTTTTCGGAACACTTTTTTTATTTGTGTCAAAATATAATTATTCGCTTTTACTGATAGGACTGTATCTTTTTGCGGTTTTGTTTATAAAGCAGGGGGAAATATGATTAGAAAAGATGTTGAAAAAATCCTGTTAAAAGTTCAAAAACCGGGGCGTTATGTCGGTGGAGAACTCAATGCTGTAGTAAAGGACAAGCGTTCTGTAGATGTTCGTTTTGCTTTTTGTTTTCCCGATACATACGAAATAGGTATGTCCCACCTCGGAATGAAAATTCTTTACAGCCTGTTCAATTCATATTCTTATGTTTGGTGCGAAAGAGTTTTTGCACCGTGGCTCGATATGGAAGAGCAAATGGAAAAGAACAATATTCCACTCTATGCGCTCGAATCGGGTGATGCTCTGTCTGAGTTTGATTTTATCGGATTTACTTTGCAGTATGAGTTAAGTTATTCAAATGTTCTCCACATGCTGAAAATGGCGAATATTCCTCTGCTTTCAAAAGACAGAAAAGACCTTTTCAATATTGTCGTAGCGGGCGGACCTTGTTGCTGTAACCCCGAACCCCTTGCAGACTTCGTCGATATCTTCTTTTTAGGTGACGGCGAAGAAGTAGATATGGAAGTAATTGACCTCTACCGCGAGTGCAGGAAAAACGGAAACTCAAAGGAAGATTTTCTGAAAAAAGCATCGAAGATAGAGGGCGTTTATGTTCCGTCTTTGTATGATGTTTCATATAATGATGACGGCACCGTAAACGAGATAAAACCTATCGGTGACGCACCGAAGAAAATACAAAAGCGTGTCATTATGGATATGGATAACAGTTTCTATCCGAAAGATTTTGTAGTATCCAATGTCGAGATAGTTTTTGACCGTGCGGTAGGCGAGATTTTCCGCGGTTGTATCCGTGGATGCCGTTTCTGTCAGGCTGGTTTTTTATATAGACCTGTAAGAGAAAAAAGTGTCGATTGTATAAACGAGCAATGCCACACTCTGTGCAAAAACACCGGCTATGACGAAGTGTCGTTGAACTCTCTGTCATCAAGCGATTATTCGCAGATTGTCCCGTTGCTTGAGAAAATGTCACAGTGGGCAAATGAAGAGAACATAAGCCTTTCTTTGCCGTCATTACGAGTTGACGGCTTTTCCGATGATATTTTGAGCAAAATAAAAACCGTCAGGAAAAGCGGTCTTACTTTTGCTCCCGAAGCAGGTACACAGCGACTTCGTGATGTCATCAACAAAAATGTCTATGAAGATGAACTGCTTTCTACTTGCAAAGTTGCATTTGAAGGCGGTTATTCTGCCGTAAAACTTTATTTTATGATAGGCTTGCCGACAGAAACATACGACGATGTAAAAGGTATTGCCGATTTAGGAAAAAGCGTAGTCGATACCTACTATTCCTGCGACAACAGACAAAAAGGAAAGAGTGTTCGAGTTACCCTTTCCGCCTCATCTTTTGTGCCGAAACCTTTTACTCCTTTCCAATGGGAAGCACAGGACACAAGAGAAGAGTTAGAGAAAAAACAAAGGCATATCAAAGAGTCTTTGATGTCAAGAAAACTTGTGTATAATTACCACGATGCCGATACATCTTTTTTGGAAGCCGTTTTTGCAAGAGGTGACCGAAAACTTTGCAAAGTTTTGCTCAAAGCAGCAGATTACGATATGCATTTTGACTCGTGGAGCGATTGCTTTTCACTTGATAAATGGCTCAGAGTTTTTGAAGAATGCGGAGTGTCCCCCGAATTTTACGCAAACAGAAAACGAGATTTTTCGGAAGTTTTGCCTTGGGACCATCTTGACTATTCTGTGTCAAAAGAGTTTTTAGCCAGCGAGTGCAAAAAAGCATACGAAAACAAAACGACAGAAAACTGTCGCGAAAAATGTGCAAACTGCGGTGCAAATAAATACGGCGGAGGTGTTTGCTTTGAAAAACGCAAGAATATGGTTTGAAAAGCGTGATGAATGCAAGTACATTTCTCATCTTGACCTCAACCGCGTTATGATGCGTGCTATACAGAAGTCAAAACTCCCCGTCTGGTATACCGAAGGCTTTAACATTCATCCGTATATCACTTTTGCTTTGCCGTTGTCACTTGGTTTTGTCGGTGTAAGAGAGCCGATGGACTGTCGTATCAAAGACGATAACTTCGATTTGAAGACCATCCCCGAAATACTCAACCCCTGTTTGCCTAACGGGATAAAGGTTATTACTGCGAATGAGCCGAAAAATAAAGCGGGCGATATTTCTTCTGCGGAATATAAAATTTCTTTATCATCAGATTATATTTCTAATGAGGAATTATATTCGTCGTTCAACGAACTGATGAAAAAAGACGAAATCCTTATCGAAAAGAAGACAAAAAAAGGTGTAAAAACCGTGAATATAAAAGAACAGA
>JAZLJE010000246.1:0-3950 GCA_045617705.1 Ruminococcus sp. | reverse complement strand
ACCATTCCGTTTGATGTAATCAGCACCGCCATAGATGTGTGTCGTCCGGTGGAAACAAAGCGTATTCTGTGAACACGGGCGTTTCCTGACGGCGGTGAAGTAGCAACCGCAGCCATATCGGACAAAGACGACAGAGCGTGGGCTGTTTTTGAGAGTATCGTTTCGGGTGCATTCGCTCCTGACAAAATAACATTCTCGATATATTCGCTCATCCTGTCGGGAAGTTTAACTTTCGGCATAAGGTTGTCTATATAATAGCGATAGCCCTTTTGCGTCGGTGTTCGTCCCGCCGAGGTATGCGGTTGAGAAAGATAGCCCTCCTGCACCAAATCGGCAAGTTCGTTTCGAATTGTCGCAGACGAACAGTTGAGGTCGGTAGAGGCTTGCAGAGTTTTCGAGCCTATCGGCTCGCCAAAGGCAATATAGTTTTCGATAACGGCAGAAAGTATTTTCTGCTTTCGCAATGCAAGTGCCATATTGACCTCCTCTCTGCAAATCTAATTTCAAACGATAGTTTATAGTTAGCACTCTCAATGCTCGAGTGCTAACTTACATTACATAGTATAGCCCGAAAGTCAAAAAAAGTCAACAATTATTTGGTAAATAATTTGTGAACAATGAATAAGTTTTGGTATCTCACAAATTTCTTGCAAGTTTTCAAAAAGAACTATATAATATATACAGAACTTTTTGGAGGTTAAATATGATTTTAACAATTATTTCTGCTGTTTTCTGCTTTGGCGGGGCGGTATTTCTATTTACAAAAAAGAACAGGGCGAATATTCTTTCACGCCCGTTTGCAATATTTCTTATATTCGAGGGTGCATCTTTGCTCTTCGCTCATTTGATGAAAGAACTAAACCCGACTTCCGTTTTACCGCAGTATGTAAACGCAATCGGACTTATCGTTCTTGTACTCTATCTTATTTTCGTTTTGCTGTTTTTGGGCAAATCTTTTAAACGCAAGGCTGAAAGCACCGACAACGAGGAATAATTATGCAACCGTTTGTATTTCCTTTGCTGTGCTTTATTTTAGCCGTATACCTTGCTTTTGAAGCGGTAAAAGGCGACAGATTTCTCTTTGTGCCTGCCGTGTTTTTTGTCTTTATGGCGTTGTGGTACGCCGCAAAAGATATGTTTCACATCGACCTTTCGTCACCGACTGCCACTTGGGTATTCAGAGCAGTGGGCATAGTCACTCTCGTGCTGTGTATAATACGGTTTTTCACTTACAAAAAGAAAGATGATACCGACAAAGAAGACGACACAAAAGACGATACTAAATAGGAATACTCTGTAAATTATCGGGGATAATGAATTTATATCTGTTTTTCTTGAAAGAAAAACTCTGTTTACCACAACATCTTGTGTTGATTTAGTAATTTTTGAAAAAAGTCAAGTTTTTTCCCGATAAATTTAATAAAACGCTTGCATTTTCTGTGTAATAATGGTATCATTATTCGTGCATATAAGATATATTGACGAAATATCGTCACTATTTCCTAAGGAGGTGGGACAATGCCGAATATTAAATCAGCAAAAAAGCGTGTTAAAGTTATCGCAACTAAAACAGCACAGAATAAAGCACTTAAATCTGCTTTGAAAACTTACATCAAAAAGGCGTACATCGCTGTAGATACTAACGCTGACGATAAGGCTCAGGCAGTTAGTCTTGCAATTAAGAAAATTGACCAGGCTGCCGCTAAAGGTCTTATGCACAAGAATACTGCAGCCAGAAGCAAGTCTTCTCTTGCAAAAAGACTCAACGCATCAGCATAACAGCAATAATTTAAAGCAGAGTGTGGGAAATCCTCACCTGCTTTTTTATTTTGGTAAAATTTAATAGAAAATTTACTTTTCTATCTGTTGACATTTTTGCCTTTTGTGTTATTATTTTATTGTAAAGGTTAGTTAGGAGGAATTTATTATGTGTAAAAAATGTGGTTGGATTATCGCTTTAGTTGCTTTGGTTGCTACTATCGCAGCAGGAGTTGCCGCTTTCTTTGTAATTAAAGAAAAACAAAAGAGAGACGAAGAAGAATTAGAGGAATACCTCGACTGCTCAATTCAATAATTTATCGCAAAAATTTGCCCACCATTCTTATTGGTGGGCTTTTTGTTTTATATTCATTTATCTTTATATTCCGCAAGTTTACCGATAACGACAAAGCGAGCGTTCTCGTATTCATAAGAACAGGTAGAAAGGGTAAGTATCTTTTCTGCGTCATCAATACTTGAATTTGTCTTGAAAAAAGACTGTGACACTGCATTTTCAAGGTATTCAGTTAAGTCTTCACTCTTACTTATAATATCATAAGCGTCGGAATCGGAGGCTGTTACCTGTCCTGAAAGCAACGCTACTTTGTAGATTTTGTCGGGAGTTAATAGCCACATAGTCGGGTGGGCGTCGTAGTAGTCCTGTGCTTTATATTTCGGCAAGTCACCGAACATCGAGCCGTTTTTCATATTATGGCCGTAGACGATTGTATTAAGTCCCGCAAAGTTCTTTTCACAGCGAAAGTCTGCAAACAGCGTACCCGCGAAATTATACTCACCGTTTATCATATTGTGGAGATAATATTCGTTATTATCCGTTTGGACAATCGGATAATTTATCTGCGTGTCTTTGCAGTAAAGCCAACCGATAACATCGGGGTTAATTTTCTTTAGTTCGTCAAAATCAACCTTAATCGGCAGGTCGGCATCTTCTGTTGAAATTTCATTTGTAAAAGTTACTACCGTGCTTGCGACCTCGTTATAGGTGTCTGTGCCTTTTTTATAGTCAAGATAAATCGTAATCAACTTGTAGGCGGAAAAGACAATCAAAACGGACGCAATAACGGCAATAATGATACGAATTGCTTTTCTCATAAAAACTCCGTAATTTACGAAAATCGGCTCATCTGACCGTTTGGTTGGATGAGCCGTAATTCTTATTCGTTATCTTTTTTCTTCTTTCTTGTAGCAACAAGAACAACAACAAGTACTACACCCAAAGCGGCAATGCCGACATAAAGCAAGATGTTGGTATAGTCGCCTGTTTTGGGTTGGTCAGGTGACGCTGGCTTTGTGGGAGCCTCAGTAGGAGCCTCAGTAGGCTCTTCAACTTCTTCAACCTTGAATTCCCATTTAAGTTCGCCGATAGCGCCCTGATACTCATTTGAGAGGTCTGTGGGAACTTCAACGGTAACGGTGAGGTCAGCCTGACCGCCCGGCTCCAATGTTCCGAGCGATACCCAGTCTGTTAGTCCTGCAGTCTCAGAAGCGGGAGCGTTGAAAAGTTCACTTTTGCCGTTTTCGACAACTGTAAGTTTCAGTTGAGAAACAAAGTCTTGAGTCTCTTCTGTTGCACCGAGTGAACGTATATAGATATTTGCCTTATACTTTGCAGTATTTTTTACTGTGATATCTTGAGATTCTTTGTCACCGGGCATCATTCCTTTGAAGTTTTCAAAAAGGTCTGTCGGAGAATATTCCGAACCGGGAGCAAATATAAATTTCTGTGCATCGCCGTCAAAAGTAACCGAAGAAGCCGCAGCGGAAACTGCAAACGCAACTACGAGTACCAAAGCGAGGAAGAAAGCAGAAAGTTTAATAGTAAATTTCTTCATATCCATCCTCCTAATCCACGATGAGCGTTCCGTCAGATGCAATCGAAAGTTTCCAAGCATTGTTTACTGCATCAACACTTGTCTGCAAAGATTCTGCAAGAATTTCTACAGAAAGGTGATAGCCTTCGGGAACTTTATCTGCTACGGGAGCACATTCTTTTATCAAAATATCGGTAGATTTATCTGCTGAAACGGGCTTTTTGAAATACCAGTAACCGTCTGTTGAACTTTTTGCCCAGTTTGTACCCTCGGCAAAAGTAACGGTATAGTCAGTGCCTGCAACGCAGTCCTTAGCAAGAACCTGACCTTTGTCATTCTGCCAGTTTACTACAACTGCTG
>JAZLJE010000245.1:0-5421 GCA_045617705.1 Ruminococcus sp. | reverse complement strand
TGTGATTTACTGAAAAATGTGATAAAATTACTTAATGATTTCACCGTCAACAGTACCCATAAGTCCTGCTGCGTTGGATTCATCTGTATCAATGTGCATAGCGGGGAAGAAATTCTCGTTTACTCTGACAACAACATCGTCGAAAATGAGTTTTCTGCCTTCTGTGCCGACAGCAACTTTTACGATTTCTTTTTCCGTTACACCGTATTCTTCGGCACTTTCGGGTGTCATATGGATATGGCGTTTTGCAACGATAACGCCCTCGCTGATTTCAACTTCGCCTTTTGGACCGACAAGTTTGCATCCGGGTGTACCTGCGATATCGCCTGACTCTCTTATCGGAACATTTGAAATACCGAGTTTTCTTGTATCGGTCAAAGAAATTTCAACCTGATTTGCTTTTCTGAAAGGTCCGATAATGGACATCTTCATTTCGCCTTTAGGGCCGACTATGCCGACTTTTTCAAAGCATACGAACTGTCCCGGCTGTGAAAGGTCCTTTTTGTTTGTAAGGCTTACGCCTTCACCGAAAAGGATTTTGAAAGTATCTTCAGTTACATGAAGATGATGTGCAGATGTTTCAACCATAATTTTCATAGAAATTACCACCAATCTTTAAAATATTTTACCTTGTTATTTTACACCATAGCGACTGAAATTTCAATCTTTTTCGGAAAGTAGGTATAATTTATGTATGACAACTTTGAAAAACTGCGTACAATTTGTAATAATTGCTCAAAATGTGACCTCTCTAAAACACGAAACAATGTGGTTTTCGGTGTCGGAAACGAAAACGCCGAAGTTATGTTCATCGGAGAAGGTCCGGGCGAACAGGAGGATTTGCAGGGAGAGCCTTTTGTAGGCAGAGCAGGAAAACTTCTTGACAAAATGCTTTTTGATATTGACCTTGACAGGCACAAGAACATCTATATCGCAAATATCGTAAAATGCAGACCGCCGAAAAACCGTGACCCGCTGGATGTTGAACAGGATATGTGCATTGACTATCTTCGAAATCAAACTCTGCTCATTAAGCCGAAAATCATCGTATGCCTTGGCAGAATTGCAGCGATGAAGATAATCAATCCTAACATAAAAATCACCCGTGAACACGGAATTTTCACCGAGAAAAAGGGTATTTATATGATGGCTATGCTCCACCCGGCGGCAGTCCTTCGAAATCCAAACGTGACAGAAGAAGCATTCAAAGACTTCCTGACTTTGCAGGAAAAAATCAAAGAAGTATGTACTCATACATATTAAAAACTGCTGTGATGAAATAATCATCACAGCAGTTTTAGTTTTTAGCAAATATAAATTTTAACCTATTAGCCTCCCCTTGCGAGGGAAGGTGGCAATCCAAAGGATTGTCGGTAGGGTAGTTAAAATAGTTTTTAGTATTTAGATTTTGAAATTTTCTAATTTCAGATAACCCGAACTTTGATAACACCGTCAATGTTTTTGAGTGCATCTTCTGCATTAGCATCAGCATTTACTGCGTCAATAATTGCATAAGCATAGTTCCCTCTTGTTTTGTTTTCCATATTGGAAACAGAACCGCCGATAGCAGAGAGGAGTGAAGAAGTCGCATTTTCTGCGTTCTTATAGAATACACAAAATCTTGTGTCCCCAGACTTCGGCAAAGATACGCACGGGAAGTTTACGGAATTTTTAACATTACCGAGTTCGAGGTAATCTTTGATTTCGTCAGCCGCCATAACAGCACAGTTATCTTCACTTTCGGGAGTTGAAGCGCCAAGGTGAGGAATAGCAATAACGCCGTCAACAGAAAGTAAATCACAGGTAGCAAAGTCGGTAACATAAGCGGCGATTTTTCCGCTTTCAAGACCTGCTTTGATGTCAGTGGAATTAACAAGACCGTCACGGGAAAAGTTCAAAATTCTTACATTGTCTTTCATCTTTGCGATAGTGTCAGCGTTAATCATTGCCTTTGTAGAGTCGTTAAGCGGAACATGAACGGTGATATAGTCGCTTTCAGCGTAAATCTCGTCAAGAGAGTTTACAACCTTAACGCAGGGACAAAGTTTCAATGCAGCGCCTACTGAAAGATAAGGGTCATATCCTACTACATTCATCTCAAGTGCTGCGGCAGCGTTTGCTACCAAAATACCGATAGCACCCAAACCGACAACGCCCAAAGTCTTGCCTTTGATTTCAGGACCGACAAACCGGCTCTTGCCTTTTTCTACTGTTTTGAGACAATTTTCATCGTCTTTAAGAGTTTTTGCCCATTCGATACCGGCGATAAGTTTTCTTGAGCCCATAAAAAGACCTGCGATAACAAGTTCTTTTACAGCGTTAGCGTTAGCGCCGGGAGTGTTGAAAACACAGATACCTTTTTCTGAACATTTGTCAAGCGGAATGTTGTTGACGCCTGCGCCTGCACGAGCGATAGCAAGCAAACTTTCGGGTAAGTCCATATCGTGCATCGAAGCACTTCTTACTAATACCGCATCGGGATTAGCGCAATCATCGGAAAGGCTGTAATTATCTCCCAAGCGTGATGTGCCGACTTCGGCAATTTTATTTAATTTCAGTACATTATACATACGAATACCCCTTAGTATTATGAATTTTTCTCTTCAAACTCTTTCATAAAGTTTACGAGTTTTTCAACGCCTTCATACGGCATAGCGTTGTAGATAGATGCTCTCATACCGCCGACTGAACGGTGACCTTTGATATTAACAAAACCGTTTTCGGTAGCCTCTTTGACAAATTTGGCATCGAGTTCGTCATTGCCTGTAACAAAAGGAACATTCATCAAAGAACGGTCTTCTTTAACAACAGTACCTCTGAACATTTTTGAAGAATCAAGGAAATCGTAGAGCAATTTTGCTTTCTTTTCGTTTAATTCTTTCATCTTGTCAAGACCGCCGATTTCGTTCTTAATCCATTCCAAAACGAGTTTTGCAACATAGATTGTGTAGCAAGGCGGTGTATTGAACATAGAACCGTTATCAGCGTGGATTTGATAGTTGAACATTGTCGGAGTGATGTCCTGCGGATTTCCGATAAGGTCTTCCCTAACGATAACAACAGTCATACCAGCAGGAGCCATATTCTTCTGAGCACCGGCAAAAAGGAGACCGAATTTGCTTACATCAATCGGTTCTGACAAAATGCAGGAACTGATATCGGCAACAAGCGGAACATCGCCTGTATCTGGCAACTCGTGGTAAACTGTACCGTAGATTGTGTTATTCATACAAATATAGAAGTAGTCTGCGTCGGGAGTAAAAGTAGATTTGTCAAGTTTTGGAATATATGAGAAAGTCTTATCTTCACTTGAAGCGATAACTTTTGCTTCGCCGTAGCGTGCGCCTTCTTTGTATGCTTTTTTAGCCCATTGACCTGTGAGAACATAGTCGGCTTTGCCACTTTTGTTCATAAGGTTTAATGCAACCATAGCAAACTGTGATGAACCACCGCCCTGTAAGAACAGAACTTTGTAGTTATCGGGAATGTTCATAACTTCGCGAAGGAGAGCCTCTGCTTCTTTGATAATGGAATCATAAACTTTGCTTCTGTGTGACATTTCCATAACAGACTGACCGCTGCCCTGATAATCGAGCATTTCGTCTGCTGCTTTTTTTAATACTGATTCGGGGAGCATTGAAGGACCCGCTGAAAAATTGTAAACTCTAGACATAATATATCTCCTTACTAAAAATAATTTACTATATAATTATATGACAAAAAGATTGTTAAATCAATAACAAGCAAAAAGCGAAATTATACAAATTTCGCTTTTTCTTTGCCAATTTTTATGAAATTTGATGAAAAATCGCGTTTTCTAACGGTTTGTTTTATTATCTGTAAAAGATTTAGATATATTTTTACCGAGATTTTTGAAAAAATAACCTACATGACGGAAAAATATTTGTATATAAGTCCACACGGCGCTGAAGAACTTTTCGGACTTTTTCCTCGGTGTCCTCTGCTCTTTGAAATAGGTATCGAAATAGTCTTCTGTGTCGTCTATTGACTTTCCGCCGTCTTCAAAATATTTTACCCCGTTTTTTACATTTTTCTCTTTGACATTTATATCATAACTTTCGAGGTCGGTAGCGGCTCTTTGCAAGAATTCATCCGAAGTGCCGTAGCCGAGAGCCTCGTCAAATGTTATATCTTCAAAACTGTCAAGAAGCGGGTTGTGCTTTTCTTTTGAGTCGTCTTCGGCTTTTTGCAGGTCTTTTTCTTCGATAAATTCGGGATGATGAGGAATCATCGGCTCGACCTTTGCACGCGAACGCATTTTTCGTTCTAAAAGTTTGCGCTTATTTTCCTCGTTCTTTTTCTTATACCACAAAGAAATAACAAAGCAGATAGCAGCAACAATAAGCACCCAAAGGATAATACGCCACCAGTCAAATTGAGGCCCGTTGTTCAAAGTTATTTTGTCAAAATTTATGGTATTGCAGAGGTTTGACAAAACTTTTGTTTCATCGTTTGTGAGTTCTTCATCACTTTTTTGCAAAGTGACATTGATATTCATACCGTTTATTACGGTATTACACTGTCGGGCAAAAACTTTTTGTTCATCGGTTTCTTTTTCAATATCAAGTTCAAAAAAAATATTACCGTTGTACTTTTTCTCTACACCGCCTACATATCCCGCTTGTGACAAAAACGAGTCAAGCACGGTTTGACGCTGGGTGGGTGTTATCTCGCTGTAGTTGTTTACAGTCTTCGAGTCATCATCCTGAATCATTGTCAAAGTTATTTTGTGCTTGTTCTCGGAATCAAACGCCTGAAGATATATATCGGCAGCATAAAATGCCGTCATAGTTTCGTCGTAGTCAAGATTGAGTTTGTCGAAAGCCTCGTCGCCACGCTCACTTTGAACTGTTATGACAGTATAGTCTTTCGGTACTTTGACAGACATTTTGAGTTCTTCGATATAGTATTTATTTTCAAGTGCAGATGTGCCGATAATCGTTGTGCTTATTATGGTACAGAAAACCACAAGCAAAGCAAAGACACATAAGAGCGTTTTTTTAATACGCATTACTATCCCTCTCGAAATTCGCTGAAAATTCAGCCTAAAATCCTATTATGTCCATATTATATATTCATTTTTCAAAAAATACAAGATGTTGACAATCTTTTTTTCTATTGACAAGATTTTTCACTCGGAGTATAATAATACGGTCGCAGGGAATATAGTGTTGAGATTATGTCAAAAGTATATTTCTTCACTTTTCATTACTGCATCTTTCTTTTCATATCGGGGTGTAGCGCAGATGGTAGCGCGCCTGCTTTGGGTGAGGTTGCGAGCGCTGCCTGTGGCAGATACAGCGAGCAAAACGAAGCGCAGCGGTCAAAAGTTTTGTGAGCATTTGCGAACTTAAAAACTTTTGGGAACCGCAAGAGGGCGACCAAAGCAAAAAATCACTT
>JAZLJE010000244.1:0-2859 GCA_045617705.1 Ruminococcus sp. | reverse complement strand
AAAATTATGCAAAATTTTGGGCTTTCCAAATCGTTATTATAGTGAGAGGAATTTCCGCAAAGGAAAAAATAAAGATTTTGGAGGTAAAACAAAATGAAAAAAATAATTGCTGTATTTTTAACACTTTTACTCTTATTAGGTAGCCTTTCTATATCCGCTTTTGCAGAAGTGTCCCAAAACAAAATAACATATTCATTATTGCAAAAGATGGAAGTACTTAAACCGGAAGATGTCATTTCTGTATATATCTCATTTAGCGGAGATATGAAGCGAAAAGACGATATGCCCAGTTGGCCTGATAAAATAAAAGCGGCACAAGAGTATAAAGAATATATTGC
Source organism: Ruminococcus sp. (assembly GCA_045617705.1). Classification (GTDB taxonomy): domain Bacteria; phylum Bacillota; class Clostridia; order Oscillospirales; family Acutalibacteraceae; genus Ruminococcoides. The sequence goes on along the minus strand of JAZLJE010000244.1, from coordinate 2,521 downwards.
AGAAAGAAACAAAACGATATTTGCACAGGTTTTTGACGGACTTGATGTGGAAATCCTTTGTGATATTTTTGGCAATATGGTAATCGCCAATGTAAAAGTATCTGATATCAATACAATTGCCAAATACGATATCGTACAAGACATTGACTTCTATGATGAGCAAACTCCTGTTGCAGAGCCTTCCGCTGATAAGGACTTGTTCAAAAACCTTTTCTGGGAAGAGTATAAGGATGAAATTGACCCTAACCATATGGGTATGGAAGAAACTTTGTCTTACGGAGAAAAGTATTATCACTATTCAAAAAGCACAGGTCAAATGGATTGGGCTTTGATTTTTGCATCGTCAAATATGGCAATGCCCTGGTGTATTTACGGACATTTCGGCGAAAAGGTAATACGACCTGACTATGAGGCAATTCCGTTTAGTTTCTTCTACTGCATTTTTGATGTAGAAAAACAGGAGTTTTTCTCTTTGGAAGATGCGTACGACAATCGCTCACAGTACGAGGATTTTGAGGAATATGTGGGCGATAATATAGGCGAGCGTATCGGCGATGTTGACGGCGACGGAAATTTGTCTATTGTCGACGCAACGACAATTCAAAAATGCCTTGCCGAAGTTATAGAGTTCTCCAGAGAAGATGAGGTAGATGGTAGATTTTACAGATTATACGGCACTCCTGTATACTATATTTCTGACTTTAATCTTGACTCAAAGCGTGATATAGTCGATGCAACCTGTATCCAAAAGCACCTTGCAGGCTTACCGTATGACAACAGGACTATTGTTTATGTAAATCGTGCCTTATACAATGTGTATTCTAATAACCAAGTTTCGGCTCATGCGTCAAACGGCAGAGCACCCTATCAGTATAAATTCACAATCATCGGTGGCGTTCACGCATATTCAAAATACGGCGAAGACTTTGGCGATTTTAAGGTTGATACAAGTAACATCGTCCCCGGAGAGTTTAAAATTACAACAGGCTATATCGACAGCAATTCTGTACTTTTACCGACAAAAAGCATTACCTACGGCGACGAGTTTACTCTGATTGTTACCGCAAAGGATGCAAAGGGTGATGAGTCAAAGCCTGTTGAAGTTACTTTTATAAATGCCGATAACGGAGAGCCACCAACAGAACTAAGTACCGGTATTTACGAATAATATCAAAAAAAGAAAACGAAATGCTTTTGCTCCACCGCTTTTGCGGTGGAGTTGCTTTTTGAAAAATTCCTGTTTGACTACTACGCGTTTTTTTGCTATTATATACAAAGATTTTGTTAAAGGATAGTTTTTCAGTATGCTTGATGTAATTCTTGATACTCTGCTTGACTGTCTGAAAATGCTTCCGATACTCTATCTTGCGTATCTTCTTATGGAGTATTTAGAGCAAAAAGCAGGGCAAAAACTGAATAACGCCGTAGCCCGTGTCGGCTATGCGGGACCTGCTGTCGGAGGACTTTTGGGTGCTATTCCGCAGTGCGGTTTTTCGGGGGCTATTGCTGGCTTTTATGCCGCAAGGATAGTAACTCTGGGTACGCTGATTGCCGTTTTCCTTTCGACAAGTGACGAGATGCTTCCGATACTTTTGTCAAGCAATATTCCCTTGCCGACCATATTGAAAATCCTCGGTATAAAGGTTTTGGGCGGTATGGTTGCAGGCTTTGCTATTGATATTATTATGCGACTTTGCAAACGCGGAAATTATGTCACTTCGGGACATATCCACGATTTTTGCGAACAGGAGCATTGCGACTGCCAGGAGAATATTTTCCTTTCTGCGTTAAAGCATACGGTGAAAGTTATCGTGCTTATCTTCATCGTTTCGTTTGTTTTGAACCTCATCTTCTTTTTAGGCGGTGACGAGTGGCTTCGAAACATCGTAACAAGCACACCTGTTTTAGGTGAGATAACCGTCGGACTTGTCGGACTTATTCCGAACTGCTCCGCATCCGTTTTGATAACCAATCTTTTTGTTGAAAATGTAATTACGCCCGGGATGATGATAGCAGGACTGATGACAAATGCAGGCGTCGGCTTGCTCGTACTTTACAGACTCAACAAAAATGTAAAGAAAAATCTGCTTATTACTCTGCTTTTGTATGTAAGCGGAGTGCTGCTCGGATTACTTTCGGGCTTGTTTTGGTAAGAAAGTAAATAGGAAATTTTTGTTTCCTATTTACTTTTTATTTTTTTTATGATAATATTTTAGTGAGTTAAATCGTGATAAATTTCAGAGAAGGTGTTTTTTATGACAACAAAGTCGAATGATGACTATATCGCTTTGCTTTATAAGGCAGTATTGACACTCGAAACAGTTGACGAATGCAAGGCGTTTTTCAAAGACCTTTGCACCGTTCCCGAGATTAAGGCTATGGCACAGCGTTTTGCCGTTGCAAAAATGCTTTCTCAAAACTGCAAGTACAACGAAATTGTCGAAGCAACGGGAGCGTCAACCGCGACCATCAGCCGTGTTAAGCGTTCTATCGAATATGAAAACGCCGGCGGATATAATAT
>JAZLJE010000243.1:0-1016 GCA_045617705.1 Ruminococcus sp. | reverse complement strand
ATTAACAGAAAAAGAGCATTGGGCGAAGCAATGGACCTAAACCACGGGCTTGCTTTTTCGCATACGAGTATGAGAGTATATGACGGCGAATATTCGGACTGCTGTGACGCGGATGTCGTCGTTATCTGTGCGGGAGTAAATCAAAAGCCGGGGGAATCACGCCTTGACTTGCTTTCGCGAAATACAGAGGTTTTTCGCTCGATAGTTGAGCCTGTTGTAAAATCGGGCTTTTGCGGAATATTTCTTGTTGCGACAAACCCTGTTGACATTATGACTAGGATAACTTATGAGTTGTCAAAGTTTCCGCAAAGCAGGGTAATCGGTACGGGAACTACACTCGATACCGCACGACTTCGCTATTTGATGTCAAAGTATTTTCACATCGACCCGAGAAATATCCACGCCTATGTTATCGGGGAACACGGCGACAGCGAGTTTTGCCCTTGGTCGCAGGCACTTATTGCAACAAAGCCTATCTACGATGTTTTGTATGATAACGCGGATTTGTATTCTATGGAAGGGCTCGAAAAAATATCCGACCAAGTACGAACCTCTGCACAGCAGATAATTGAGGCAAAGGGCGCGACTTACTACGGAATAGGTATGTCGATAGTCAGAATAGTCAAGGCGATATTGCAAAACGAAAATTCGGTGCTGACGGTATCAACAAAAATGTCGGGTGAATACGGAATTGATGATGTTTTCCTCGGCAATCCCTGCACAATTAACCGAGGAGGAAAAGACCGAACACTTGAACTTTCTCTCGATGAAGAAGAGATAAAGAAACTATACAACAGCGCAAATATTTTAAAAGACAGTTTCAGTTCTATAAAAAAGGGCAGAGAAGCAACGGTAAACTGAAAATTTTATATCCTTGAATTTATATGTCAGTTGTGATAAGATATTTTCATAATAATTTAAGGATGATAGTTTTGAGAGATTTTATATATAAAATATCCAAGTTTATGGAGGGGCGTTACGGCCACGATAAACTTAATACTTTTTTGCTGATAATC
>JAZLJE010000242.1:0-5625 GCA_045617705.1 Ruminococcus sp. | reverse complement strand
ATTTACTTTATATTTGCCTTTACTTTTTATTTGAAAAGTTTGTTTGTTGTTCGTTTGAGCAATGCAAATATATATACATTCGTTGTTACATACAACTCATTCGTATATATTTAACATTTATTTAACATTTGAACTATAAATACATTGTTATGACAGGACAGGAATTTAAGTCAAGAATAACCATAGTTCTTGCCAAGAAAGGTTTAAACCAAAGCGATGTTGCAAGAATGTTAGGTATTAGCCAACAGGCATTTAACAACAGGTTTTTGGTTAAAGATGTACCATCGGGATTTATTGAAAAGGTATGCGAAGCATTAAACGTATCTATCTTGGAAATATATCCCGAAGTAGGCACACATATAGAACAAAACTTTAACCAAATGGGCGATAACTCAATATATAATAGTGGTGAGAATAACGGCACGATGCAGACAAACACAAGTGCTGACAGGGAAATTATAAATCAGTTACTGCAACAGAACGCAGAACTTATAAAGATGATGAAAGCGAAACTTTAATCAACAATAATAACTTAAACTAAAACTACACCAATGGAAACACTCATTGAACGACTGCTTGCGAATTTCGCAGAACACGAAAAGCGAGCAGAAAGATTGCTTGAGAAAAGCGAGGACAGGATAGACAGGACAAACGAAATGGTATGCAGACTTGCAAACGCATCAATGGAAATCGTTGCAATGGCAAGACAAGTCAACGAAAGGCTTGATAGGACGATACAGGCGAACACGTTGCTTTTGCAAGAAAACCAAATGCTTATTGATATTCTGTCAAAAAAGATGAGTGGAACATCGGTAAATAACAACTTTAATAAATAATGGAACTGACGGAAGTAAACAAGCGCATACAGGAATACATTGATTACAGGTATAACGGCAACAGAACGCAATTCGGGAACGTACTCGGTTGGAGTGCTAATTATACCTATAAGATATTGCGTGGCGAAAGCATCGGGTTATCACCTATTACGGACATTCTCGGAACGTTTCCCGACATCAACGCACGTTGGCTGATGTTCGGCACAGGCACGATGGTTGAAGCACCGAGCAAACGCATCTTCTCGGCAATCGAAGAATTGTTGCAGATTGAGCAATACCTGTCAGTAATGAGTATTGAAGAATTGCGCAAAGTTGAGTGTGGCGATTACAACTATACAAGCGAACAACGTACAAATTGGCAGAGCAAACTAAATGCCAAACGTGCCAAGTTGCAGGCTGAAATAGACAAGGCTTTGAAGTGTTAAAACGTGCGCAAAAATGCACGAAAACCGCACAGGAAAAATTATGGTTTATAACGTATTGATATTCAATATAGTTACAAAAATGATGAAACCTCACAAAGGAGTGTATTAACAAACTTACAAAACAAGTGGAATAATCGGGTTTTCACTCGGTTATCCACTTATATGTCTTACGTTTGTGCGTATTGATTTTGTTGCAAAATGTTGCAAAATGTCGCAACGTGATGCAAAAGAAATGCACGAAGAATGCACAGGGAAAATGGCAACAATTAAACTATATCTTGACACTCGCAGACTGATACAGGATGGTGTGCATCCTGTGCGTATATGTGTGAGCCACCATAGCAAGACGGCTTACATAAGCACTAACATTTTCTGTAAGGCAGAACATTGGGATAAACGTATGCAGGCAATGAAGCCGACTGCACCCGATGCGATGTTTTACAACTCTGCCCTCGCACGACTGAAAGCACAGGCGCAACGTGAACTGATAACCTTGCAGGAACGTGGCGAACTTGTCGGGCGGTCAATAACCGAAATCAAGGAAGCGATACGCAGAACAATTCTTCCAAGCGAAAAAGACTTGCAGGAAAAACAGATTACGTTTACGCAACACGCAACGGAACTAATGGGCAAGAAAACAGGGAACACTTACAATAATTACAGGACAATGTTGCGACACGTTAATGAATATTGCGGAAACAAGGAACTGCGCTTTGAAGCGTTGAATAACGTGTGGTTTGATGGGTTCATTGAACACCTACAGAAAGAACTGAAACAAAATACTATATATAGTTTGATTGTAGTTGTTAAGATTGTATGCAACGATGCGCTACGCAATGGTGTTATTGATAGGTTGCCTTATCGCCCATTCAAGGTTGACAAACAGGAAACACGCAAACGAGCAGTACCACTTAACGAACTGCGAAGAGTGTTGACCTGTCCTGTTGCAGAACGTGGCAGAAAGGCACAGGACTATATGCGACTTATTTTTCTGCTTATCGGTATAAACTCGGTTGACCTATTTAACCTTAAAAAGACAGACCTGTACGATGGTCGCATCAGTTACTATCGTGCCAAGACGGGGCGATTGTACGATATAAAGGTAGAACCCGAAGCACAGGCAATAATAGATAGATACAGGGCAGATGATACAACGGATAGACTTTTAGATTTTGGTTACAGCCGATTAGGCTCTACACAGACAAATATGAAACGTATGTTTCAACTTCATCTCAACACAAAGGTTACACCTTACAACCTGCGCCATTCGTGGGCAACCATCGCAGCCGTTGACCTTGAGCAACCAAAGGAGATTGTTGCACAGGCACTCGGTCACGAAATCGGGAACCCTGTTACATCTATATATATTAAGTTAGACCAACGGAAAGTAGATGCACTTAACAGGATGGTTATTGATTACGTTTTCGGAAAATAAAAAAGGTGGCTCGCTTGCCACCCCTGTTACCCTAACATCTGTAAGAAAAAATGGTTAATTTGAAAATAAAAACACTTATCTAACCTTATTTCAACACAAATATACACTATATAGTACACAAAACAAAATGTTTTGCCCCTAAAAACACACGTTCTGTGTACTAATCAGTAATTTTATAGAGAAATCGCCCCTGTTGCGTTTTCTTTTGTTTCTTGTTAGTTTGTACCCCCGAAACGAGAAATGCGCTTAAATCGCCCCATTTTGCGTTTATTCGTGTTTGCGACATTTGCAACACAACAATCCCTTAACGTATGGGTAGACCTGTTCAGCGATTTCTCCTGCAAGGTAGCAAGGTTCTTCCGTTGTTGCATCAATGCCACACTCAATGCTGATGTGGTTCGTTAGGTGCGTGATTTCGTGCATTAGCGAGTTTAGAAACTCCTGCGGTGTTGTCGTTACTGATGTAACCAAGACACTACGATGCGCAGGGCGATTGCTATAACATAAGCCTGTATTCATATTTGCTGACATCAGATTGCGATGTGCTTCTGCCATCGTTTCCCGACTGCAACCTATGCGCCTAATGTTGTCTAATATCTCATACACATAGTAACAGGTCTTTGCGAAATAGCAATCTACCTGCCAATCGTATTCCTTAATATATATTCTCGCTCTTACCATAGTTCAATCTTTATATTAGTTCTTCCCACTCTATCGGTTCGCCCTTTCCGATGCAGTCAGCCAACCAATGACGGAAAGCCTTTTCGTTGTACCCGTCTGCATCATCTATGTAGTCACGCACAAACATTGCAATGTGTGCTTCATCCTCAATGCTACTCTTATAGTAATCGGCTTTCGCCATATTTGCAACGTAAACGAAATCATACAGGACTGCATCCTTTAGTTTTATGTCCTGTGCTTTCAGCAATTCCTCTACCTGTTCTTTGTTCCACGTTTCCACAGGTTCAAGTTTGTCCGTTGCAGGCGATTTTTTTCGCATTGCCTTGCAAGCCACATCGCACGCACGTTTGTTAAAATGGAAGCCGTAGTTGCTGATGTATGCACGCATTGCCCTCGGCATATCATCGTATATATCTAAACTCTTTTTCATATTCTTTTTATGTTAAAGGGAAGCAGGGCAATGTTTCGCCCCACTCCCCGAATGATTGAACTATTAGAAACGAGAATACCTACCTGTTCCACGAACACCTCTACGCATACCCATAGAGCCACCACCATAATTGCGTTCGCCCATTGGATAGTCATTCCTATCGTAGTATTCGGGTTCTTCCCATCGTTCGCCCATAGAACCTTCATTAGAAAGGTTCTTAATGCACTGCATCAGTTTGCCACCAATGTAGAGCATATCTTCTGCAAGTTCGTTCATTTCACGTTTCTTGCTTTCGCTGATTTGCATCATAACCATAGCCTTTACTTTTTAGTTTCGCTATTCAATGCTTTCAAGATTTGCTCAATTTTACTTTCAAGGCTTGCGAGCCTGTTCTCCCTTTCCTGTTCCTGCTTTATTGCAGGGTTAAGGTCTTGCAAGATTGCCTTGCACTCGTTGACTACCTGCTTATGGTAGCCGATGTCCTTTAATACCTGTTGCGATGCGTTGAGCAGGTTTTCAACCTCTCCCTGCATCAGTTCCCTACTTTCGGCAATCGTTGTGCCGTTGCCATCGTTGACAATGGCAAGCGATGCGTCTATACCCTCAAAGTTATAGACCTGTTCGCCAACCTTTGCCGATATTGTCATCAGCGATTTGCCGTAGGCATTCGGCACGAACATCGTAGGTTGGGTTGTACTGACAATCTCTGCAATCTCTAATATCGGCTTTTCTGCCTTGCGCAAAATATATAGGGTGTACCCTTTTGCAAACTTGAAAACATTGTAATAGCGATTTAGATTAAACAATTAAATAACACTCGTTAGAGCCTCAAACACCCCTGTTGTCCTATCGTAGAAAAACAACAGGTAGCCTGTACTCGGAACATCGGCTGCCGTTAGCGGTACACCACCAACCTTTGTTGCTGCCTTTGTCACGTTGCCTGTCTTGAATACAATCGGCAATGTGCCTGTTGTGCCTGTTGGTATTGCCGTTGTCACGTTGACAAGCAACAGACCATTGTAAGGCGAACTGACATAAGGATGGTCGGTAAACGTAAATGTAACTTCGGTTGTAGTTACCGCAGGTGTGCCAACTGATGTTATGCCGAATATCCCGAACCGATTAAAAGGAATAGGTCTTGCCATAGTAACCTCCTTTCCTTGTTAACCGAATACTCCTGCACCATTCTGTCCGAACTGACCTGCACCATATAGACCTGCACCATACAATAGACTCGTTGGTACTGCGGTTGCGCAATTATACGGCAATGTCACAACCGATGGTTGCTTGCATTGTATGTCCGAAAGTGCCTTGTTGATAGGCGCAAGTTCTGCCTGTCTTTCGGCCCTTGCATTGACTGATGCAAGTTGCGCAGTAAGAGCATTGATTTCTCTGTCCTTACGACTATCCTCAATTGCATCAAGTTTCGCAATAATGCGGTTTGTGTTGTCATTGTTGTTCTGCTTCAATGCGCAAGTCTGCTCTGCACTTGCGTAACCAACCTGTGAAAAGCCGTTCTGAATTAACTGCGACTGCTGCAAGTTGTTGATGCGGTTCTCGTACCCCTGCGTTGTTACAAGTTGCTTAACATCGCAACAACAAGACTGCAAGGTATTAGCCAACTGCATATTGCCCGACTGAATTGCATTGATAACCTGTGCGCTTGACATTCCAACCTGATTACCTACACCCCAGATTCCCGACTGAACACCATTGATTGCGGTTTGTACTGCGTTGTGGTTGCAGTTGATTGCGCTTGCAAGTTCCTTGATGCTCGTTGCGTTTCCGCTAATTGCATTCATCAGCAGGGTATTTCCT
>JAZLJE010000241.1:0-2553 GCA_045617705.1 Ruminococcus sp. | reverse complement strand
CATTTCGCTTCTTTGAGTTCTGACCGCGGTGATAGCCTGCATAATCTTTTGCATCTGCTTTGACTCTTTTTCAAAGTCATGTTCTTTTGTAAATTCGGGGTAAAGTTCGAGCATAATCGTTTTGCCTGTGTGCGGAATAGTCTGCCAGATTTCCTCAGTGATAAAGGGCATAAACGGATGCAGAAGTGTCAATATTTTGTCGAGGACATAGACGAGGACTTCTCTTGCATTTTGTGCCGATTTCTCATCATCGCCGTAAAGCCTGATTTTTGCAAGTTCGATATACCAGTCGCAGTAGCAGTCCCATACGAAATCGTAGAGTTTCTGTACGGCAATACCGAGTTCGAATTTGTCGAGGTTTTCGGTCATTTCTTTTGAGAGAGTATTAAGCGTTGAGAGTATCCATTTGTCTTCGATAGCAAGGTCTTCGGGGAGTTTTTGCTCTATCTCGTGACCTTCAATATTCATCAAAACGAAACGGGATGCGTTGTAGAGTTTGTTAGCAAAATTACGGCAGGACTCAACTCTTTCAACGGAGAAACGCATATCGTTACCGGGTGAGTTACCCGTCGCAAGGAAAAATCTCAAAGCGTCTGCGCCGTATTTGTCGATAATTTCAATCGGGTCAACGCCGTTGCCGAGAGATTTGCTCATCTTTCTGCCCTGTGAGTCACGAACAAGACCGTGGATAAAGACAGTCTTAAACGGAACATCGCCCATATTGTGCATACCGGAGAAAATCATTCTTGCAACCCAGAAGAATATGATGTCATATCCTGTGACCAATGTGTCTGTCGGGTAGAAGTATTTAAGGTCTTCGGTGTCATTTGGCCAGCCCAAAGTTGAGAAAGGCCACAAGGCTGATGAGAACCAGGTGTCGAGGGTGTCTTCGTCTTGTGTAAGATGAGTACAACCGCATTTCGGACATTTTTCGGGCATATCCTTTGCAACAACTACTTCACCGCATTCGTCACAGTAGTAGGCGGGAATACGATGTCCCCACCAAAGTTGACGGGAAATACACCAGTCTTTTATATTTTCCATCCAATGGAAATAGATTTTATCAAAACGCTCGGGAATGAACTTTGTTCTGCCGTCTTTAACGCACTCGATAGCGGGTTCGGCAAGAGGTTTCATCTTTACAAACCATTGCTTTGAGACATAAGGCTCGACGGTGGTATGACAGCGGTAGCAGGTGCCGACATTGTGGGAGTAGTCCTCAATCTCAACGAGGAAACCGCCTTTGTCTAAATCTTCAACAATGGCTTTTCTTGCTTCGTATCTGTCCATACCGGCATATTTTTCGTAATTGTCGGTGATTTTTGCGTCTTCTGTAAGACAACATTCGATAGGCAGATTATGTCTTAAACCTACTTCAAAGTCGTTGGGGTCGTGGGCAGGGGTGATTTTAACTACGCCCGTACCGAAATCCTGTTCAACATATTCGTCTGCGATAATCGGAATTTCTCTGCCGACAAGCGGGAGAGTCAAAGTTTTGCCGACAAGGTCTTTGTAGCGTTCGTCATCGGGATGAACGGCAACAGCGGTATCGCCCAAAAGTGTTTCGGGACGGGTTGTTGCAAGTTCGAGATAACCTGAACCGTCAGTAAGCGGGTAACGCAGATGCCAAAAATGACCTTGCTGTTCTTCAAATTCAACTTCGGCATCAGAGATGGAAGTTTTACAATGCGGGCACCAGTTGATGATACGCTCGCCTTGGTAGATGAGTCCTTCGTTGTAAAGTCTTACGAAAACTTCTTTTACTGCGTCCGAGCAACCCTCGTCCATAGTAAAGCGTTCTCTTTTCCAGTCGCAGGAAGTACCCATTTTTCTAAACTGTTTTGTAATGCGTGAGCCGTATTCTTCTTTCCATGCCCAAGCACGCTCTAAAAAGCCTTCTCTGCCCAAGTCTTCTTTTGTAAGACCTTCTTTGCGCATTGCTTCAACTACCTTTGCTTCGGTAGCGATAGAAGCGTGGTCGGTACCGGGAAGCCACAAAGCACAGTAGCCCTGCATACGCTTGTAGCGGATGATGATATCCTGCAAGGTGTTGTCAAGGGCGTGGCCTATATGCAGTTGTCCTGTGATGTTGGGTGGTGGCATAACGATGGAGTAAGGCTTTTTTTCTTTGTCGATTACGGCGTGAAAACAGTCATTTTCAAGCCAGAAATCATAGATTTTTTCCTCGACCTGTTTCGGGTCGTAGGATTTTGCAAGTTCTGCCATAATTTACCTCCGATGTATGTAAACATAAAAATACATCTTATTTTATCATAAAATCAGGGAGAAAACAAGTATTAAGTATTAAGTTTTAAGTATAAAAATAGTGAGGAGTTAGGAGAGAGGAGTGAGGAGTTAATCTCTAACTTTACGGGTTAATATCGAATTAATTTGTCAATATCCGCAAGCGGAAGATATGCGTTACCGCTCGATATACACATTGTGTACGATATGTTGCTGTCGCAACGAGATTTTGGTTATGTGACTTGGACATCTTTTATCATAAAAAATCCCCGCTGAAAAATCAGCGGGGGAAAGTTTATAATATGCAAT
>JAZLJE010000240.1:0-1663 GCA_045617705.1 Ruminococcus sp. | reverse complement strand
TATTTGAAATCCCGTTTGCATTTTCTTTCAAAACCGAAACAGCCTTTTCGTTTGAGTCAACGGCGGTAACATCAAAACCTTTTTTCGCAAGTTCTATTGATAGAAAACCAAGTCCGCACCCTGCATCACAGATTGTGTCGTTTTTGTCGAGGTGTTTTGAGATAATGTCGGCAAGACTTGAATTATAGTTTCCGTAGAGAGATGCTTTTGTCAAAAACAGAACCATATCATCGGTCCAAAGGGAAACGGTATTTCGTTTTCCGCCCTCGGGAATACAAACGGTGAACTCTCGCCCCGAACTCAAAGTGACTTCTTCTTTTGATACCGTAATGCCGTAAAGTTGTGACAAAATTTCTTCGTTGAGCGTTTCTTTCGGCTTTCCGAAAGAAAGTACTTTGCCGTTTTTCAGAGTCAAAACTTTGTTAGCATACAAACACGCCTGGTTTGGGTCGTGGGTTGACATAATCACCGTGTAGCCTCGTTTTGTAAGACGGCTTATCTTGTTCATTACCTTGAAGCGGTTTCCGTAGTCAAGGTTTGCACAAGGCTCGTCGAGGACCAGTATTTTTGCACCTTGGGCGAGTGCGCGGGCGAGCATTGTCAGTTGCCTTTCACCGCCCGATATTTGCCCTATTCCTCTTTGTGACAGATGTTCTATCGAGAGCAGGGAGAGAATTTCTTTTGCTCTTTTTATATGTTCGGCTTTCGGGGAAGAAAATTTCGGCAACGAGTTTGTCATACCCATTAAAACTGTATCGAGTACGGTGTAGTCGAACACGGGCGACGACATCTGCGACACATAGGAAACATTTTTTGCAAAGTCACTAGGCGACATATTTTTTGTGTTTTGTCCGTTTATTTCTATTTCGCCCGAATAGTGTGACAGAAAGCCCAAAAGCAACTTAAAAAGCGTGGTTTTTCCTGCACCGTTTTCGCCGAGGAGCATAAGAAAATCGCCGTCGGAAACGGAAAAAGATACATCGTCGAGGACTTTGTTTTCGCCGTATGAAAAGCAAAGGTTTTTTACATCAATACTCATATCGTTCACCCCTGCTTATGATAAGATAAATAAACACCGGTACGCCGACAAAAGATGTGAGTATTCCCAAAGGAATTTCGCTTGTTGTCAGCGTTCTTGCTATATCGTCGGTCAGCATTAAAAATGTGCTTCCGAGCAAAATCGAAGCGGGCAAAACCCTGCGGTAATCATAGCCGAAAATCCGCCTTGCAAAATGCGGAATTATAAGTCCGACAAAACCTATCATACCGCTGACGGCTACACACGAAGCCGTCAAAAGCGTTGCACAGATTATAATAATAAACTTTGTGAGTTTTACATTTACGCCCATACTTTTTGCGTCAAAATCACCTGTCGTGAGCAGGTTTATTCTCCAGCGAAGCAAAAGTATCGGAAGCATACAGATAACGGTTATCGGGAGTAAGAAGGTTATATCTTCCTTTTTGATAGACGAAAGGCTACCCATCAGCCAGTATGTAATTTGAGGCAATACAGAATTCGTGTCTGCTATCAACTTGATAAATGATGTCATTGATGTAAAAAGTGAGCCTATCATTATGCCCGAAAGCACCATCGAAAGGGTAGAGTTTCCTCTGCCGATTTTGCTCAAAATATACGCAAGAATAACGCTCAAAAGTCCGAACA
>JAZLJE010000239.1:0-1599 GCA_045617705.1 Ruminococcus sp. | reverse complement strand
TGAATGACTATTCCGACAATTTTTTTAAGTGTTGATTTTATTCCCATAATACACTCCAAAAATCAGTAACAACTGCGACTTTTACCTGTTTTTATACATTTTCTCATAATAATTCTGATACTCGCCGGAGATGATTTCTTCCCACCATTCTCTGTGAGTCAAGTACCAATCTATTGTTTTATCAATGCCGTCGGCAAATTTAGTTTCCGGTAACCACGAAAGTTCATTGTAAATTTTTGTTGGGTCGATAGCATATCGCATATCGTGGCCTTTTCTGTCGGCAACAAAGGTAATAAGGCTTTGCGGTTTGTTAAGTTTATCGCAAATGAGTTTTACTATGTCAATATTTCTCATTTCGTTATGACCGCCGACATTGTAAACCTCGCCTATCCTGCCGTTGTGAATAATCAAGTCAATTGCTTTGCAATGGTCTTCAACATACAGCCAATCCCTGACATTTTCGCCTTTGCCGTAAACGGGAAGCGGTTTATCGTTTAACGCATTTGCTATCATAAGCGGAATGAGTTTTTCAGGGAAATGGAAGGGCCCGTAGTTGTTTGAACAACGGCTTGTCGTTACGGGCAAAGAATATGTCCGATAATATGCAAGTACCAGCAAATCGGCACTCGCTTTTGATGCTGAATACGGACTTGAAGTGTGCAAGGGGGTTTCTTCGGTGAAGAACAAATCAGGTCTGTCAAGGGGTAAATCGCCATACACTTCATCGGTAGATACCTGGTGATAACGGATGTTGCCGTATTTCCTGCAAGCGTCCATAAGCACCTGTGTGCCTAAAATATTAGTTTGCAAAAACACCTCGGGATTTTCGATTGAGCGGTCAACATGGCTTTCCGCCGCAAAGTTTACAACTATATCGGGCTTTTCAATTTCAAAAATTTCGTATATTCCCTTGCGGTCGCAAATATTCGTTTTATAAAATGTAAAATTCTTATTTTCAAGTGCTTCTTTTAACGTTGAAAGATTTCCCGCGTATGTAAGACAATCAACGCAGATTATCTTGTAATCGGGATAATTTTTCAACATATAGTACACAAAATTCGAGCCGATAAACCCGGCGCCGCCTGTTATTAAGATTTTCATTTGCTAATCCTCCTTTGCAAGAGAAATTATATATTTTCCGTAATCGGTCATTTCCAATTCCCCGCCGAGTTTTCGTAAGTCGTCTTTGGAAATAAAGCCCTTTCTCCATGCAATTTCTTCAATACACGACATATAAAATCCTTGTCTTGACTGTACTGCTTCAACATACTGTGCAGCATTTAAGAGTCCTGTCGGAGTACCTGTATCAAGCCATGCCACGCCTCTGCCGAGCAAAACTACATTGAGTTTTCCGTCATTCAAATATGCATTATTTACAGCGGTAATTTCAATTTCTCCTCGTGCGGAAGGTTTAACATTTTTTGCGATTTCTACAACATTATTGTCATAAAAATACAGTCCGGGAACGGCATAATTTGACTTCGGTTTTTTTGGCTTTTCTTCAATTGAAATGACTTTTTTATTTTCATCAAATTCAACCACGCCGAATTCAGTCGGGTCTTTTACCGGATAACCGAAAACCGTTGCTCCGTCTAAATT
>JAZLJE010000238.1:0-13414 GCA_045617705.1 Ruminococcus sp. | reverse complement strand
CTTCTGCATATTCGGATTGACAACACTAAGCCAGAAAGTCAGACCATAATAATCATTAATCATCTGCACGTTTTCGGGTCTTCCGTTTATATTTGTAAGAGAATCATTCGACACTCTATATAATCCTATGTCTTTCTGTATTGTCTTTGAATAATTTACAGGGGAATCAGTATATTTAGGCACCTCAGAGAACTTAAGGAATGTGTCACTAAACTCTTTTCCCGCAGATGCATATAATACAAAACCAATTATCATGACATTTGCAATCACAATCGTTCCTGCAATCTTGTATGCTCTATCCTTATTCTCCTCTTTTACGTGTTCATTAATAAAATCCGAACCCATACATACAAATACAAGAGCAAATAGAAACTCAAGCATAAATATCCATCTATCATAGCTGAAGCCTTCTACAAACCCAGAGAACACAATATTAGTAATCGGTATGGTAAATGCCACACATCCAATAATTACTGATATTAATAACTGCTTATTTCTACTGCTTTTTTTCTTATAATAAAATACAGATATAAACAGCATCAGTATTGCAAGATATGATATAACTGGAATTTCATGAAAGAAATAAACTCCCTCATCATAGGTAGGAAGAAATCCCTTGAAAAACTGTATTGTGTTATACCTTCTAGGTCGATAATTAGTAAGCGCCGTAAGGAACCCAATAATATCTCCTCCAGCTCTTTCTGAAATAAGCATTCCCTTAACAGAAGGATAAAGGACAGGAAATGTTACAGCTATTCCCACACCACATAATGCACAGTTTTCGGTATGTTTCTCATACGGGCGCGCAGAATATTTGTATATTATACACATTTTTGCCGTGATACAATTAAGGTGCAATAATGACCGATGTTCTTAAAATATATAAATGCGCTAAATGGACCAATGTTAGGTTGGAACAATTAGAGGCGGACAATTACGAATGTCAACGATGTAAGCATAATGGGAAGTATAAAGATGTCAAAACCCCTATTAAATATACAAGGGCGGTTTTAGTACATCATAACTTCCGTGTAAGGGAATATCCTCAATATGCTTACTCACGCTTTGTTAATGGGGAAAGAAACCTGTATTCCCTTTGTAATGAGTGCCATGAAATAGAGCACGAAGAAGAACGGGGTATTATTAAGCATATTGATGAATTGAATGAGGAGAAGTGGTAATGCCTAATAACAGGACTAAAGATGAACTCTTGGCGATGATGAACCATTATCTTGATTTGCAGATTGAAATTGCACAGGAAAAGGAAAGAGAATATCGCAGAGTTGAAGAGAACGGCGCAGAACCACAGGATAAGAAACACAAGAACCCTTATCAAAACGAATTAAATAATCAAATTGATGCGATTATAAGAAGTTGTAGTGCTCTTATTAGAATAAATAACAGTACTATTGCTTCTTCTAAAAAAGTGATTGAGGATGAGCAAGAAGAAAGAGCAGAAGAAGTACAGGAAGAAGAATTGGTCTAATATTGAAGATGTAGACAATTATCTAAATGCCGTGCTATCGGGCGAAAAAAAGGCAAGTAAAGAGATTATCCAACAATGCTCAATTATCGCAGAAGAATTTGAAAGCAAGAGTATAGAAGTAAATACCTATCTGTATGACAAGTACATCAAGATAGGTTTTTTATTTCATAAAGAAATCTTTGATTGGCAGAGATTTGCAACCGCAATCTGTCTTTGCACTTTCTACAAAGGGACAAAAAGAGCACGATGGAACAAAGTGCTCTTTGAAATAGGAAGAGGCAACGGGAAAGATGGCGTTATTGCTTGGTGGAGTGCTTGTCTAACATCTGTGTATCACGGAGTAGAACACTATGATATAGATATCATCGCAAACAACTACGACCAATCTACCCGACCTCTAATTGATATTAAGGATATGGCAGAGGCGAAAGACAAAAAGTCATTCTATGAAAAGATTGGCGACAGTGTTGTATCGCATAAGACCAAATCAAATATAAATGCAAGGTCATCGGAAGCATCAATGCAAGATGGTCTGCGAAGCGGTGCGGTAATCTTCAATGAAGTACATCAGTTTGAAAACTACAAGAAACTGAATGTAATGATTACAGGTTTGGGAAAGATAGATGACCCACGGCAATTTTTCTTCACTACCAACGGTGAAGTAAGAGGCGGTGTTCTTGATGATATGCTTGATACCGCAAATGATGTTTTGAATAAAGTGGCGGATGATAAACGAACACTTTACTTCATATATAAACTTGATAACAAAGAAGAGGTCCATAGTGAAGAGAATTGGCTCAAGGCGAACCCATCTCTTCCTTATAGAGAAACACTATATGACCAAATCAAAGATGAATATGACACTTGGAAAAGAAACCCCGACAATATGCCTGCGTTTCTTCAAAAGAGGATGAACCTACCCGAAATGCCAAGCGACCAAGAAGTTGTGCCTTGGGAAGTTATATTAAAGACAAATCAAGATTATGACTTTAATAAACTGCACGGGATGAATTGTGTTCTCGGTATAGACTTATCAAAGACTACCGACTGGACCGCCTTTAATTTGTTATTCTACGATGCGGATATTGATAAGTATATTTGTATCAACCACGCTTTTATCTGCGGTAAAAACAAAGATTTGCCGGGAATTAAAGCACCTTATCAAGATTGGTGCAGAGATGGTCTTGCAACAATTATTGATGAAAAGGAAGTTGACCCCGAATATGTTGTTTCTTATATTATGCAATTTGCAGAAGAGAACGAATACAACATCATTCACGCAGTCATAGATGATTTCAAGAAAGGGATACTCCTTGGTATTTTAGAGAAATACAACTTCTCAAAAGATACAGATTCCCTAACTATCACACGACCATCAAATATCGCACCTACTGTCCCTATCATTGAAAGAACATTTATAAATGAAAAGTTCGTATGGGGTGATAATCCTATGTTAAGGTGGGCTACCAACAATACAAAGGTAATACCTTGGCATAACACTAAAACAACAGGTAACAACGATTTAGGAAATCAGTTGTACGGAAAAATCAATAAACGGTTTAGAAAGACAGACCCGTTTATGGCTCTTGTTCACTCTATGGTCCGTTATGACTTACTAACGGAAGAATACATAGATGACGATGATGTACTGACAAACAGAGGATTTTAATGAAAAACATTTATTATTTTAGACACATAAATGCACTCGGCGGAATTGAAACATTCTTCTATGAACTTGCGAAGAAATACAAAGATTGGGATTTAACAATCGTATATTCAAGCGGAGACTCCAAACAGGTAAAAAGATTATCCAAATATGTTCGGTGCATTAGAGATGATAAAAAGGCTATATACGAATGTGATGAAGCCTTTTTTAATTTTAACCTGGATATTATAGACAGAATTAAATCAAAGAGAAACACGCTTGTTGTTCACGGAAACTACCATATGCTTGATGGCAAACCGCCGATACACGAAAAGATAAATCGTGTTGTTGCCGTATCTAACGATAGTGCGGAAGCATATACAGAACTGACAGGCATTCCTTGTGAAGTTTGTTATAACCCGCTATCAGTTGAAAAGCCAACTAAAATCGTGCGGTTAATCAGTGCTTCAAGATTAAAGGACAAAGTTAAAGGCTTTGACAGGATGGCAACACTAATAAGGCGGATGGATGCCTATTGCAAAGCAACGGGGAACAAATATGTATGGACCATATTCTCCGACAACAACGGCGCTATTAATAGTGAAAATGTCTGTTATCTATCCCCAAGGTTGGATATTAGGGATTATATAGCAGATAGTGATTTCCTTGTTCAGTTGAGTGATAACTTTGAGGGATACAACTATTCGGTAAACGAAAGCCTGTCCCTGTCAACTCCTGTTGTAATAACGGACTGTAATGTATATAGAGAACTCGGTATTGATGACACAATGTCAATCCGTTTGGATTTTGACCTAAAGAACATTGACTCGGTAATAGACCAAATATTTAACAAGAAATTCAAGTTTAATTACACACCTCCTAAAGACAGGTGGGATGAATTATTAGCATATGGAAAGAGCACATACGAAGGAGAGATAGAAGTGAAAATTAAAGCATTGAGAACATACTATGACACAGTTGAAAACATCCATGTTACAACGGGTCAGGTATACGAAACATCTATTGAAAGAGCACGGCTCATCGCAGAAAAGAAGTATGGCGAAATCGTTGAAGAAGCGCCGAAAAAGAAAACTACTACAAGAAAGAAGAAATAGACAATGGGACTCTTTGATAAAATAAACAGTTATTTTTCAAATGAAGCCGAAGAAGTCAGAGATGAGCAAGGTTATACTTGGCACTCGGAATACGATGGAAGTGATTACATATGGCAGTTAAACTATGCAATTACAGTTGTCGCAAATCTGCTCGCAACATTCTTTATAAATGTTGAATGGAAAACCTATAAAGCAGGAAAAATCGTTAAGCAACACGAATGGTATAAATTGAACTATGCCCCGAACAAAAAGGAAACCTCGGCAGAGTTCTTTACCAAACTCGCAAAGAAACTCATTAACGATGGGCAAGCATTGATTATTGAACTTGCCACAGGCGAATTATTCATAGCAGATACATTCCAATTCCTCGGTGGACAGGAATTATATTTGAAAGACAATACATTTACTGATATCCAAATCGGTCAAGAAAGATTAAACAGAACATTTAAAGAAAATAAAAACTGTGTTCTCATTAGAACTCCTTTAAGTGGAAATCAAGAAACATTCGGCACTATGGAGTCAGATTATAACGAATTAAAAGCACTCATTAGAAAGGGCGCAAACAAAGCCCTTGGTATGAAATTAAACTTGAACCTTGCGGCGCTCCCAAAAAATAAATACGATGCAGATTATCTAAAGAAAATGCAAGCGGTGTATAACCCGCTTATGGACTCAAGAAACGCCGTATTTATTACTTACAAGGGAGAAACACTTACCGACCTAACCGAAAGACAAAGAGGCTCGGAAGTGCAACAGATACTTGAGGCGGTTGATAACAACATCAAAGTAAATAAAGAAGTATTGTGTAATGTCGGTAGCGCATACGGTATACCGCAGAAATTTATGACAGGCGATTATACCGCAGATAACCAAGATATTTACACAATGGCGGTTACGATGTTTGCTAAACCGTTCTTATCCACGGTTGCCAAAAAACTTACACTGTTTATGCTTGATGAAGATTCAATCATAAAAGGCGGAAAGATCGAGGCAAACCTTGACAGTATCAAATTTAACGAAATGCTCAAGCAGGCAACGGCTGTTGATAAACTGATTGGAAGTGGTGCATACACAATCAATGAAGTTAGAGAAAAAGTCGGTGATGACCCTACAACAGATACAGACGGAAATGTAAGGTTTATCACAAAGAACTATGCCGTTATGAAAGAGTATGTGAAAGGAGGTGTAAGTACCGATGAAGTTTAATTTTCGCAACGAAGCAGATTTCGCAGAAATTGATATCTATGATGTGATTGGTGATGATGGTTGGGAAGAGGGCGTTACTACTGACAAGATTAAAGAAAGTCTTGAACAGGCAGGAGGCAGACCTTTGAATGTTTATATCAACTCTAATGGTGGTGATGTATTTGAGGGATTTGCAATCTATAACCAAATTAAACGCTATACAGGATACACAACTGTGTATGTTGATGGTGTCGCCGCCTCTATCGCTTCTGTAATCGCTTTAGCCGGTGACAAAGTAGTAATGAGCAAAGCATCTATGTTTATGATACATAATGCAAGTTCATGGTGCTACGGAAACGCAGAAGAGATGGAAAAAGTCGTACAGGCTCTCATTTCCATTGATGAAACAATCAAAGATATTTATATTGCGAAAACACATCTTGACCGTGATACTTTGACAGACCTAATGAATAAAGAAACATTCCTAACTGCGGAAGAAGCTTTATCTTGCGGATTTGCCGATGAAATCATTGACAAAGAAATGACAGAAGAAATCACGAACCGTACAGAAGTATCTTACAAACTTATGAAAGATACAGTGGAACAAAGAATTAAACAGTTAAAAGATTTGAAGTATCTTGGTGAAAGTGGCGTCCTTAAAGATGTTATTGAAGAACCCGATACCGAAAATAAATCAAGCCATTGGGATTGGCTAAAGAAAGGAAACTAAAAAATGAAATCTCCTGAATTAAACGAAAACACAGGCGTTAAAGGATTTGAAGATGTTTTAAATGCCGAAGATAACAAAGCACTCGCACAGGCATTTGACAATAGGTTTAAAGATATTGAAGATAAAATCCTCGCCAAATACGAAGAGTTAAAAGATGAACACGATGCAAGAGTTCTCGCATCAAGAGGTGTTCGCCAATTAACCAACGAAGAAACTGCATTCTACAACAGAATTTTCCGTGCAGATATCGGTATGTCCCCTACACAGGGTGGCACACAGATTATGCCGAAAACAATCATCGAATCCGTATTTGATGATTTGCGCTCTATCGCAGATGATAACCCATTATCTATGATTGATTTGCACAATACAACAGGTGCAGTTGAATGGTTGGTTTCTGTTGCAGAGTCCCCTGTTGCTACTTGGGGTGAAATCTGTGACCCAATTACTAAAGAACTGTCTGTTGGCTTCAAGGTTGTAAATACATTAGTCAACAAACTGTCTTGCTTCATCCCTTACTGCAAATCCTTATTGGATTTAGGTCCTGTATGGCAGGATGCTTATGTAAGAGAATATCTGCGTTTAGGATTGAAAGATGGATTAACTGTTGCCGCTATTTCGGGTAACGGACAGAAGTGCCCTTGGGGTATGGCTTATAACTATGACATTGATACTGATACAGGCGAATTAAAGACTGCCGTTGAAATCAATGCTATCAACAGAGCAAACTTCGGTCCTATCTTCAAGACATTAACTACTAACCCTATGGGCAGACATAGAGCATTAGTAAACCCTGTAATCTTTGTAGACTCCGAAACTTACTACGATTACATTTATTCCAATGATGGTGGTGTTGACCTCAACGGTAACGACTACTCCAAATTGGCTAAATTAGGTATCAAGATTTGTGTATGTGAAACAGGTCTTGAAGCAGGACACGGCGTAATCGCTCTGCCAAAGAGATACTTCATGCAGGTCGCTATGAAAGCGGGCGGACAGGCAGGTATGGTAGAGTTCTCCGATGATGTATTATTCTTGGATGATAAGAGAGTTTATAAAGCAAAATTATTCGCCGATGGTTTCTTAAAAGATGATAATGGTGCAGTCTTACTTGACTTCACACCGTTAGCACCTGCTTCCATCTAATGAATGATATTCTTGATGAACTAATTGAAGCGTGTAAAGACTTCCTTGATTTTACTTGGACGGATGAGAAAAGAGAGGCAAAGATTAGTGAATACTGCCTCTCCTCCGTTCAGTTCCTAAATGAAATTGCGGGAGTTGAAATTGACTTCAATACTGATTACATCGCAAGAGACCTTTTATTTAACAGGGTACTGTATATGGACTCGCACCTTTTATCGGACTTTGAGGACAATTATACAGGTATGCTCACTTCGTTAAAGATTAAATACTCAACAGATGAAAACACCGATAGCATTTAATAACGGAATTTGCAGAATTTACACCGTTGAAAACAGGTCTCTCGTAGAAGAATTGGGTGCGTTTAACTTTAGAGAAGAAACCGTAGGCATAAAAGCATTTACAGAATTTAATGCCATCGGCGTTGAAATAGCAAAAGTAATCTCCATCCCGTACAACAAGGAAGTTGATATCGGAAGAGTTGTAAGACTCAACGATGATACTATGTATTATTTAATATCCTTGGTACAGGTAAAAGATACTTTCCCTAAATCTCTTAGGCTTACAATGACAGAGACCCCATTGAGGTGGAATAATGATTAAATATGATGACATAGAGTTGATGTTCTCGGGATTGCCCTTTGAAGTTAAAGAATTTAATTATGAGGCAAACGAAATATCCTTGCCATATGTAACTTATGTCCCCTCCTCTGCCAATGTAGCAAGTGCGGATGGTGTCGTTTATTTAAGCACAATAAATGTCAGACTATTTCTTTACGATGGCAAGTACGATAAGAGCATCACAGAGAGCATTGAAACTGTCTTTGGTGCAAATGAGATATTCTATAACAAGCAGATAACATTTGATGATGAAGCCCGATTGTATATAGTTGAATATGAATTTGAGGCTATAAACTGATGGCAGTAAGACTTTGGATAGAATCAAATGTAAAAGAAATCGTTGATTATATAAATAAAGTTCCCGAAGAAATCACAATGGAAGTTATGAAAGGCAGTAATAAAATAATGACCAAGACCGCAAAGGTAACGAGGGATAGCCTCACTTTGGGGAATGGTGTTCGTAAGGGCATTTACAGAAAATCATTAAAAGGCAAAAACCTTTCCGACTCCCCTATGGTTTTGCACTTTATCGTTAAGGGTACAGGGAAACATTATCGTTTGTCCCATCTGCTTGAAAAAGGTCATAGAATAGTTATCCCAATTAAACAAAAAGGTGGAGGATACAAACCTACATATATAGGTAGGCATACAAAGAGTATCCCTCATATCTCTATCGGTCAGGATTATGCCGATAAAGAAGTTTTAGATTTATATAATAAAGCCATAGACAAGGCTTTGAAAGGAAAATAATGAAAGCAATTTTTAACATTAAGAAATTACAGTTTTCAAGATTGCACGAAACAAATGGCGTAATCTCCTATGATACACCTTTAACTGTGCCGGGAACTGTATCCTTAACAATGGATGTTGAACAGTCCGTTGACCCTATTTATGCAGATGGTATTTCTTATATCTCCATCCCTGGTGCGGCGGCTACAAGCGGTACATTAGAAAACTACTTCATCCCTAAATCTGTATTGATTGATATTTATAGATATGCAGAATCCTCCGCAGGTGAAATGATGCAGACAGATGACCAACCATACGCATTTGGTATGCAGTTCGCTTGCGATGATGATGAGGGTAAGGAAGTCCGTTTCACTTACTACAATGTAACTTCAACAAAACCAGGCGTAAATTTGCAGACTAAAGAGTCCTCTACAACTATTAACCCACAGTCTGTTAGCCTTGCCGCTAATACAATTCCTGTTGGTGATAAGAATGTAACTTACTCTTTTGCAACAGAGGAAGCAACAAACTACGCTACTTATTTTGAAGCAATCACTATTCCAACATTACCTGAAAGTATTTAATCTATGAAACTAATTTTAGAAAATAGAGAATTTGAATTTAAGGCGAATGGTCGCTTTATGAAAACATATCAAGAGAAATTTGGTGAGAACATCATCATGGCTCTTTATAAAATGTCCGCAGAGAGAGACCCACTCGCCGCCGCCCAAATCGTATATTGCGGTATAACAACTGATTTAACTTTTGACCAATGGTTAGATACATTTGAGTCCCCTATTTTCATTCTTGATGTCGTTGATACTGTGATGGAATACATCACTAACGCTTCTGCCCCTACTGTTGAAAGCAAGGGTGAAGAAAGCGGAGTAAAAAAAAAGACAATATAACATTTGAAAGCCTCGCAGTTGCGGGGCTTTCTGTTGGTCTTTCAATGACAGATATTCTTGAACAGGAGATAGGACTGACATACGGTCTTATCAATGAAAAAAACAATCAAATCTTGGAAGAAAGAAACAGGGAAGAGGTTGTTGAAGGGAACGCAAGTATGCTTATGAACAGTATGAAATAGAGGTGACATTATGCCATCAAGAGCAGAATACACAAAGGGTTTATATGTTGAGATTGAGGGCGGTACTTCTCCAAGGCTTACTAAAGCAGTAAAGGACGCAACATTTGCCCTCAACTCATTAGAACGGTCATACAAAAATATAAATAAGTCTATTGAATTTGACCCTCATAACCCCGAATTGTATAAACAGAGATTAGAGATACTTAATCTCACAATCAAAGAAACAGAAGATACGCTAAAGGAATTAACAACATATAAAGATGCTTTGGATGTCGCAGGCGTATCTCACGCAAACGAAGAATATCAAAGAACTGTAAAGGTTATCGCAGAAACAACAAAGAAGTTAGAAGAATACAAAAATCTTCTTCCTATCATTGAAAAAGGATTAGGCAAAATTCACGAAGAGGTTGTAAAGTCATCTAAGGACATGGATAGACTTGCCTCTATAAACAAAGCAATTAGCCTTGACCCAAAAAACCCTATTCTCTATGCAGAGAAACAGGCGGTAGTAAATGCAGAACTTAATAATACAAGGGTTAGATTATATCAGTTGCAGGATTATCAAGAACTGATAGGAAAAACCGTTGATAAATCAAACGAGAAATATGTTAAAACATCGGAACTGATTGCAGAAGCGAAGAAAAGGATCGAAACACTTTCTAAAGAAACCTCATACCTCCCTGCAAATGTTCAAGCATTTAACGGTAAACTTGAAGCAACAGGACAGAAACTAATTGACATTTCAAATAAAAGCAGAAACCTATCAAGAGCATTTGCGTCAGTAGCAAGCGCTTCTATTAAAGAGGCAATCAGTTATGAAACCGAAATCGCAAACATTGAGAAAATAACAGGCGAATTAGCAGATGGCATTGTTGACTCATTAAAAGAAATTGCGGTTGAAACAGGAAATACATTCAGTAATGTTTCCGAATATGCAAGTATCGGCGCTACATTAGGTATTGCACAAGATGACCTTGTAGGCTTTACTAAAACAATGTTGGATTTGCAGACCGCAACAAACGGTTCAATCATTGGTGAAGAGGGTGCCAAATCTGTTGCCCGTTTCTTAAATGTTATGAACCTCGGTGCGGAAAATGTCGATAGATTTGGCGCGGCTATTACTTATGTAGGAGACCACTTTGCCGCAACGGGTGATGAAATCCTTGAAGTCGCAACGAACATAGCGGGTTTGGGAACTATCACAGGTGTTACACAAAACGATGTAATAGGTCTCGCCGCCGAAATGAAAAACTTGGGCTTACGGTCTGCTTCTTCTTCAAGCGCAATAGTAAGAACATTTATGAAGATGAATACCGCAGTTGAAACAGGTGAGGGCGGACTGAAAACATTTGCCGAAATATCGGGAATGACAAGTGAACAGTTCCAAAAGGCTTGGGGCGAAGATGCTATGGGTGCGTTCCTTAAATTCACCGATGGTTTGAAGTCTCAAGAATTTAGAAGAATAAGCGAAGATGTCCGAAACGGAACTAAAGATGTTGAAAAGTATGCGGAAGCGATGGAAATGTCCGCCGAACAGTTCCGTAAAGCGTGGGGTGAAGATGCCCAAGGGACATTTGAAAAATACATTGAAAGCCTTGCTAATTTCTCCGATGAGTCCGAAAGTGCTTCTGTCTATCTTAAGGAATTAGGATTGGATGGTGTAAGAACCGCAGAAACATTATTGAAACTTGCGGGAAACGCCGATGTGGTCCGTGATGCAATAAATATGTCAAGTGATGCTTGGGAAAGCAATAGTGCTCTCATTGACAAAGCAAACACCGTATATCAAACAACCGAAATGCAATTAAAAGGTGCGTTTGAAGCGTTAAAACAATCGGGTGCATTATTAGCGAAAAGTTTCTTGCCATCACTCACAAAGTTAGCAAACGGTATCAAAGATGTCTCCGAATGGATATCTAAATTAAATCCAAAGACAAGAGAACTTTTATTCAGTTTCATTTTGCTTGGTGCAGGGTTCTCAACCGTAACTAATGTCCTTGGTAACGGAATGAGAGACATTCGTAAGTTTATTGAGAAACTTGGCAAGAACAAACAGGCTTTGGATTTATTAAAGAAATCCTCTGATGGTTTATCAACAACATTCTCCACATTGACAAGTACAGTATTAAGCCCTGTGGGATTATATGCAGGTTTAACATTACTTGCAGGTGGTCTTGTTCTTGCTACGGGAAAGGCTATGGCGGCGGATGATGCGTTTTCAAAAGTCTATACAAGTGCAACAAAATACAGAGATAGCCTTAAAGAAACAAGCGACAATGCCGATATCAGTTTCCAAAAGCAAGAGGCGATGATAAACTACACTGAAAGATACATTGACAAGATTGATGAACTGACAAAAAAACTGAAAGACAAGAGTTTAACCGATGAAGAAGAGGCAACAATTCAGTCGCAGTTAAACGGTTACATTGATAAAGTCAATGAAGCGCTCGGTTACGAAGCGATCCATTTAAACGATGCCAATATTCTCGTTGATGAACAGGGTCAGAAAGTTAAAGACCTCGGGCAAAAGTGGATGGATATGACAACCGAAGCAAAGAAAAACGCTTGGCTCAATACACATCAAAAAGAATATGAAGAAGCGTTCCAAGTATATCAAGATGTTATGAAACAAAGGTCCGACCTTAACCATCAGTACAGTGAAGATATGAAAGGATATGCCTCTCAAGATGTTGCTTACGCCAAATGGCTCGTTGATACTTTCAAAGAAGCGATGGCGAATGGCGACACAGTTAAGGCGCAAACAATTACAGAACTGTTAGAAGATAATGATGAATTGGCTAAACTGTTCAGTATCATTTCAGAATACAACGCAGGCATGGAAATGACATCCGCAACTATGGACCAAGCAACAGAAAAAATGAATAATTACGATGCAGTCCTTAATAGCACGGGCGAAACATTCAACGATGTTCTTGCAGATATCACAAACGGATACTTCAAACTCGGTGAGAATGTTGAAGAATTAAGAGAGCAAGAGAAAGAACTTACAGAGGCTATTGAACTTGCTAAAGTTGCCGGTGCAGATGAAATGTATGTTAAAGAGTTGGAAGAGGAACTTGCGCTTGTTCAAGAGGAAATCAATAAAGAAATTGAACTTGGCGATACCTATAAAGAACAAGCAGAAAAGAGAATTGGTGCTATTGATGGAATAGCAAATGCAGTAACCACAAATTCCGAAATGATTAAGGATAAAGTTACAAAGTCATTTAGTGAAATCCAAGAAGATGGCGATACCAAACTTGTTTCTCCATTCGATAATATGAAGAAAGTTGGAGAAAATATTATGAATGGACTTGTCGGCTTTTGGAATGGCTTGCATTTCGCAGATAAGACCGTAACCATTAGAGAAAACTATATAGCCGCTTCAAAAGGTGCAAGTGGTGGTATACCAAGAGGAGGCGGTTCAAGTGGTTTCGGCTATTACGATGGTGTATTAAATTCTATCTATAAGACATTGAACACATCCCAAGCAATCCATAGCGGTGGTTTTACTTCCAACCGTGTAAGTCTTAATACAAGTTTTGTAATCAACAACGGTAATAATATCGGCAGAGAAACCGTAACAGGGTGGACTCGGGATATGATTGATGTAATCAACAATGAACTCGGGAGGTTGATGTAATGTATCGTAAATTTTGGTTTGTAAATT